>JAGAOA010000201.1 GCA_017623955.1 Opitutales bacterium | reverse complement strand
TGAAACGGGGTCGTAGCTCAGTTGGAAGAGCGCTAGAATCGCACTCTAGAGGTCGTGAGTTCGAATCTCATCGGCTCCAATCATAAAAAAACTGCATTCCGTAGGAGTGTTTTTTTGTATCTTGAGTCGGCATGATTAGAACGAACGAAATGTTCACTCCTGATTTTTTTATTTGCTTGACGAATTAACGTGTTTTTAATTAATCTAGCCATACTATGTATGATTTTTTACTTGTGGCAGATAGTGGGACAACAAAAACCGATTGGCGTGTGGTTCGTGTTGCTGATGAAAAAACTATCGCTTTTGCTACCGAAGGAATAAATCCAGTGTTTCAAAGTGTAAAAGTTCTAGATACTTTGATATGCGAAGTTGCTCAAAAAACGCTTGAGTTTGTAAAAGATGGTAAGCTTGCAATTCATTATTATGGTGCTGGGCTTTCGGCATCTGATGAGGCTGAAGAAAAATTTTTAGAAGTCCTGAAAAAATATTTTGCACAAGCAAAAATTGTTTTGGCATCTGATTGTACAGGTGCAGCACATGCTCTTTGTGGTCACAATGCGGGTGTGGTTTGTATTATGGGGACAGGCTCAAATGCGTGCTTGTATGATGGCGAAAAAATTGTTGCAAGTGGGAAAGGCGGTGGATTTATCCTTGGCGATGAAGGTGGTGGTGCAAATCTTGGGAAGCGTTTGGTTGCCGATTATGTTAAGAATTTATTGCCACCAGAAATTACCGAAGAGCTTGAGCGAGATTTTGGTTTCAGTTATTCAGAGGTAATCGATAGAGTTTACAGAATGCCAATGCCCAATCGCTATTTGGCTTCGTTTGCACCATACATTGCAAAGCATAAAGACAATTTGCACATCAGAGCTTTGATAGAAGCATCGTTCGACGATTTTATAACACGAAATATTTTGCAGTACGACAAAAAATATTCAATGAACGTAGTAGGTTCAATGGCGTATTATTTTGAAGATATATTGCGTTCGGTTGCACAAAAACGTAATGTCGATGTAGCAAAAATTTTAAAATCACCAATTGATGAACTTGTAAAATTTCAACTTACTAATTACAAAAAAAATGAGATTAACTGAACAGCCTTCAAATTACGAAAATCTTGATAAAATGACTACCACTGAGCTTCTGCGTGGTATCAATAACGAAGATAAATCGGTACCATTAGCAGTGGAAAAATGTATTCCACAAATCGAAAAGCTCGTTGATGCAGTTGTAGAGCGAATGCACGATGGTGGAAGATTGTTTTATTTAGGTGCCGGCACAAGTGGACGTTTGGGAATTGTTGATGCATCGGAAATTCCACCAACATATGGCGTTGACGATGATGTTGTAATAGGCGTTATCGC
Organism: Opitutales bacterium; assembly: GCA_017623955.1. The sequence goes on along the minus strand of JAGAOA010000201.1, from coordinate 2,124 downwards.
TGGGGGAGATGGAGCCATTCGTAAGGCAGTTGAAAATGCTGAAGATGATTCTGAAGGTGGTTGGCGCGATATCGAAAAATTCTCGCCAAGTGCAAAGGATGTAGTTGTTGGAATTGCAGCATCGGGAAGAACTCCGTATGCAATTGGTGCATTGCAAAAAGCAAAGTCGCTTGGAATTTTAACAGCGTGCATTACAAATAATCCTGATTCTGAAATAACAAAAGTTTGCGATATCCCAATAGCGTGTGCAACTGGTGCAGAGTTCGTAACGGGTAGCACCCGTATGAAAGCTGGAACTTCGCAAAAGCTGATTTTAAATATGATTTCTACTTGCGTTATGATTAAAATGGGACGTGTTCGTGGAAATAGAATGGTTGATATGCAACTGACAAATTTGAAGCTTGTTGATAGAGGCACAAAGATGATTCTTGATGCAACCGATATCGGTGATTACGAAAAAGCAAAAGAACTTTTGTTGCGTTTTGGTTCTGTCAGAGAAGCTGTCGATTTCTATAATTCGCAAAAATAAAATTGTATGAGTTTTTCGAAGCCAAATATAAATGCAACAACGTACAAGTGGGAGATATTGTTTTTTTTGTGGGTTGCGTTTTTTCTAAATCAAGCCGACCGACAAATTTTTAATGTTCTGCTCACGTCTATTCAAGCCGACTTGTCGTTGACAGATGCTCAAATGGGCTTTATTGCAACTGCATTCAATTTTGCATTTGCAATGTTTGTTCCGTTGGCTGGAATTTTGGGCGATAGAATTAGCAAACGAAACATTCTTGTTTTTAGTATCTTACTTTGGAGTGTTGCTACAATGTTTTCAGGGATGTGTTCAACAGTATTATTGTTTATTTTGTTTCGTAGTATAGCAACAGGTGGTGGCGAAGCATTGTTCGGCCCAGCGTATGTTTCAACAATAGCATCGTATCACAAGCAAACTCGTGCATTGGCAATGAGTATTCATCAAACGTCGTATTACGTTGGCGTTGTCGTAAGTAGTGTGCTTGCTACATACATTGCATCGTTGTTTGGTTGGCGTTCGGCATTCTTTATTTTTGGTGGGGTTGGTGTTTTCTGGGGCATATTGATGCTCATTAGAATGCGCGACAAACCACGAGTCAGCGAGCTTGAACAAAATAATGATATTCCTCAAGCAAATGTTCAAAAAATTACAATTTTAGAATCGGTAAAAGCGTTGTTTTCTTGTCCAACAGCTGTTATTTTAACGATTGGATTTAGTGGGTTAATTTTTGTGCTTACAGGATATTTAACTTGGATGCCTGCTTACTTGGAGCATAGCATAGGCTTAAGTAAAGAATCGGCTGCTTTTAACTCAACAGTTTGGACACACGCATCTGCTTTTGTGGGAATTCTTATTGCAGGAACCCTTTCCGACAAAGTTGCAAAAATAAAGCATTCATACAGAATGTTGTTGCAAGCTGGCGGTTTACTTTTGGCTGTTCCATTTATAATTATGATGGGCAGTTGTAGTACTGAAGTTTTGATTTTCGTAGGTTTAGCAGGGTTTGGTTTTATGCGAGCTTTTTTTGATGCGAACACATACGCAGTTATGTATGATGTAATTCCAGAAAAGCATCGTGCGTCGGCATCGGGAGCAATGTTAATGGTAGGTTTTGGTGTAGGGTCGTTTGCTGGTTGGATTTTAGGAATCTTAAAGCCGATTATCGGTTTGAGTTTGGGAATATCATTGCTTGCTGTTATTTGGATTCCGTGTGCGATGTTGCTTGTATTTGCTTGTAAATTCACTTACGAGCGCGATTTCAAACGTGCTCAAGAAATTGATGCGCAAGATACAAATCGGCTTGCAGATTAAATAAGTGTTTTGTAGATTCTATTTTGTGTAGTCGTGTATTATATCCTGATATTTATCAGCTTTTTTTCTCAATAAAGATTGATAATGTGATATATTTTTATCTTTGAGAGTTCTCCTGCGAATCCCTTTATTTTATAAAAATACTACACAATAGTTATTATGTCTAATTGTAAATTTATGCCCAGAACTCGCCCCCAAAAATGACTACGTGGAAGGAAAGAAAATACAGAAGACAGATGACCTTTTTCAATGATAACTCCTTCGTATTTTAGCAATTAAGAGAT
>JAGAOA010000200.1 GCA_017623955.1 Opitutales bacterium | reverse complement strand
TTTCTTTGATGAGTTTATTTTATAAAAAAAAGGCACTTCGTTGAAGTGCCTTATAGTATAAATTAAAACTCATCATCAAAGAAAACGCGCTCTCGCACGTTTTTTAAAAGAATTTTTCGTAAGCAATGCGAGCCGCTCCCATGGCAGCTTGAAAACTACCCAAGTTGCTTAACCCAATTTCAAATTTACTGAGACGCTCCGCTGGTAGAATTTTCTCAAGAGCCTTTAGAGTTTGATTGTAAAGATACCCATCTTTTCTGCATTGTCCACCATAGAAAATAAGAGCATCTGGATAATAAAGTTGAATCATACTAGCAATACCCACTGCATTATACGATGCTGCTGTATCTAAGATATCGATAGCTTCTGGGCAACCGTTTTCAGCGGCGTGATCGAGAGCCGCAGCACTGTGTAGACCAGGTCTATCAGGTAAAAGTTCCTTTGCTACATGTGCTAAATATTCTCCACCTGAATACGATTCTAAGCATCCAATAAAACCGCATGTACACTTGTGTTTGTTGCCTGGTATCAGCATATGACCGATATAACCAACAGGACGACGCGGTTGACTAATCAACAAATGGTCATTTGATATAACACCTGAACCAATGCCGACGCCTAAACCAACAGTTACTAAGTTGGCGCGCCCCTTCCAACGTCCAAAATGATATTCTGCTAAAACACCAGCGGTAGATGAGGTCAAAACAAATACAGGAATTTCGCTGTATTCGGCAAGTTTTTCACCGAGAGGAATGTTTGTGCCCCAATTTGCACCCCAATTTCCACCTGATACAATCACTCCAGTGTCAGTATCGACATTCCCAGATACTGAAACACCTATTCCTTTAATTTTTTCGATTGGCAAATTTGATTCTGCCACTGCTGAATCAAAAATGTCGTATACCCATTTTAGAAAAGAATCTGTTTCGGAATACTTTAATGTTGGTGCATCGTTACGATAGACAACATTGAAGTTCAAATCGCAAATCAACACGCGAGTACGACTGGCACCTATATCTAGACCAAAAAAATACGCAGACTCCGCATTTATACAGATTGGAATCATAGGTCTTCCTCTACCCTGCGGTTCTTCTTTTCGTGCAAATAGATAACCTTGTGCCAATAGAGAATCTACCACTTTGCACATTGTACCCCACGCAATGTTTGCCTGTTGCTGAATTTCTTTTTTCGAGCAACAGTTACTTCCCGTTCTTACTGCATCTGTAATTAAAACTGTATTACGCATTTATTTATCTGTGTTTGCTCTCAAGTGTGCATTAACAGTAAATAAAGGCAAGAATAAAAATGATGGAATTCTTCCACCGACATGTTTGATAAGTTCCGTTGCAAGATCGGGCAGTTTTGTTATACCTATCGACTGAAATTCTTTCAAAAGAATATCGTAAGTATTAGTTAAATTGAGACACGTTTGAATATACCATTGCGTTTGCTCTTTTCCAATAGCAACACTTCCACATGGAATATAGTCGTGACCAGAAATGAGATTTTCCGCATTTACCTCTAACAACTTTCTAATTGAATTGCGATAAATTTGTACATCTTGATAAAAACCAACACCTTGAATTGATGTGCCATTAGCTTGAAGTGAATCGCCAGTAATTAGTGTTTTTGTTTGTTCATCGAACCAACAAACGCAATCGTCATCGTGGCCTGGAGTACAAATCAAACGCAATCTACCTGCAACTAAATCGCCTTCATTTATGAGAATATCGGGTTCAATACCTTTCAATGTTGATGATGGTGGAGGGCTGTATTCTGGAAAAGGAGCACGAATTAACTTGTTGTATTTGAGAGGATCTCTCATTTTGTCGAGCGACGAAGCTAGACAAACTATTTTTGCCGAAGATATTTCCTTAAAACGATAATGTCCACCGACGTGATCACCATGAGAATGCGTATTTAAAAGCAATGATATATCATTCGGAGTAAGCCCTTCTTCTTTCAATGCAGGCACTATAAATTCATCGACAACTTCAGTTGTAGCACCGCTGTCTATGAGGATATTCTCCTCGCCTTTAATTAAAGTTACACCACTCCAAACACCAGCAAATGGGGTTTTTAAAAGCTTTATGTTTGATACAATTTCTTCGAACAACAACATTTTAGAAAATCTCCTTGACAAAGTTAAAGATGAATTTAATTTTGTACGACATCTAAATCAAAATTGATTTAAATCAAGAAAAAACTTTTAAAAAAAATAAATATTATGTCTGTAAAAGTAGTAACAGTTCAAGAAAATCGTTATGCCGATTCAGTAACATTGATGGGTATCCTAGATGCAGTAAAAAAACGTGACGGAGTTGCGTTGGCAGAAGTACAAATGGGAACACCTGCAAATCTCGAAGTTATGCGTGAGCTAGGTTTCGATATTCCAGCTTCGGCAGGGGCGAACGATTTAATAATAGCAATAGAAGCAGTCAACGAACAGACCCTAAAAGCCGCACAAGAAGACGTTATCAATCGCCTCGATAGAAAACATAGTGCTGACGATGAATCTTTCAATTCTATCGATGAGATCGATACAAATGACGGATGGAATTTATGTCAAATTTCACTACCAGGAGAATATGCTGCTGCTGAAGCTAAAAAGGCAATCAATAAAGGAATGGATGTCTTTATTTTCAGTGATAATGTCTCAATAGAAGAAGAGCTTGAATTAAAACAACTCGGTTACGAAAAAGACGTTTTGGTTATGGGTCCAGACTGTGGCGTAGGTATGCTAGACGGGATTGCACTGGCAACAATGAGTTTGGTAAATCAAGGTCCTGTTGGTATAGTAGGAGCATCTGGTAGCGGGGCTCAAGAAGTAGCTTGCATTGTAGAAAAAGCTGGTTCAGGAATATCGGCATTGATTGGTACAGGCGGTCGCGACCTATATCCTCAAATCGGAGGCTTGTCGATGATAAAAGGAATGTTGCGTTTGGCTAATGACCCCGAAACTAAAGTTATTGTTTTGGTATCGAAACTTGCCGACCGCACTGTAATGGACAAAGTTTTAACAGAAGCCGACAAAATTGAGAAACCAGTAGTTGCAATCTTCTTAGGTGGCGATAAATCTTTGTTTGAAGCTCATAAAGTTTATGGAACACTCAGCTTGGAAGAAGCTGCATTAAAAGCCTTGGAATTGTGCGGAATATCTTGCGAAGGCTTCTCTTTCAGCGATGAACAAATTAAAGAAATTGTAAATCGTGAAATGGCAAAATATACACCTGAACAAAAATTTATGCGTGGTATTTATTGCGGTGGTACATTCGCAGAAGAATCGCTAATTTACTTGAAGGAACACAATCCAGATTCGAAGTTGTACTTCAATATGAAAACGCGTTATGCGTTGCAACTCGATAGCCATTTGAAAAGTCAAGAACACTCTCTAGTTGATTTAGGTTCAGAAGAATTTACAATAGATGCACCTCACCCAGTATTTGATCCAGAATTGCGTTTAAAACGTTTCCGTCAAGAAGCGGCAGATCCAGAAGTTGCAGTAATTCTATTAGACTTTATCACTGCCCCTGGCGTACACGAAGACCCAATCTCGCCATTTGCTAAAGCATGTGCCGAAGCAATTAAAGCACGCAATGGCGCACTGACTGTAATAGCATCAATTTGTGGTTCAGCAAATGACCCTCAGGATATAGTAAAATGCGGAAAAGAATTAGTAGACGCAGGTGTAATTCTAACAGGTAGCAATTTTCAAAGTACACTTCTTGCAAGTGCATTTATGAAGGCTCTAGACGAAAGGAAATAATTTATGGAAAAAAATTGTTGTTGCAAAACTAAAGGTAAAAAACTTAAAGTTGTAAATATCGGGTTACAAACATTTGCAGAATCGTTGCGTAAGCAAGGTGTAAAGGTTGCGCAAGTTAACTGGCGTCCACCTCGCAAACTCGATGCAGAAATGGCAACCCTATTAGATGATCTTCTCTAAAAAAAAATTGATTTATTATGACTATTAAAGAAAAAATCGAACAAGCAAATCAAAAAGCAGTAAGCGAGCTTATCGATGCAAATCCAGTATGGGTTGATATTCTTCCAGCTGGAGATGTTATCGATGGTCTTGAACCAAATATGATTTTACACTCGGGTCCACCAATCGAATTTAAAGATATGGTACCTTTGCATAAGCGTGGTATGATTAGCGGAGCTCTCTATGAAGGCTTAGCAAAGACAGAAGCTGAAGCTATTGCAAAACTCGAGAACGGAGAAATTAAAGTAAGTAGTGCTCTCGATCACAATACAGTTGGTGCAGGAACAGGTATCATTACTTCATCTATCGCAATGATGGTAGTTGAAAACAAAAAGACTGGTGTAAGAGCTGCAACATTCCCAGCAGAAGGACCATTTCAAGGTGGTTTATGCGGTTGGGGATTGTATACAGAAGAAATTGCAGCAAACTTGCGCTATATGCGTGATGAGCTTTTCCCTGTAATGCGTGAGCTTATCCATAAGCGTGGCGGTTTAGCTATCAAGCCGATTCTTGCAGAAGGTATGCAGATGGGCGATGAAAATCACACACGTCAAAGTGCTGCCGACTATATCTTCAATACACAAATCCTTCCAGACTTGTTCCGTATGGATATAGATAAGGTTACCTTGATGAAGGTTATGGACTATATTGTTCAAACTCCTCGATTCTTCCACTGCTATGGACAAGGTGCAAGTATGTCGGCATTGCTATCGGCAAAGGGTACCCCATACTCGACAATGACTGTTGCATTTGGTGGTAATGGTGTTGAATTCGGTATCAAGATTGCAGGTATGGGTGATGAATGGTTCACAGCTCCAGCAATGATGATGAAAGGTCGTTATACTTCGTCTAAATTCA
>JAGAOA010000199.1 GCA_017623955.1 Opitutales bacterium | reverse complement strand
GGGCTGATGGTTCTTCTTGGGGTAGAAGATGGTGATGCCATAGAAGATGCAAAATGGTTAGCTTCTAAGATTGTCGGCTTGCGAATATTTGAAGATGCCGATGAAAAAATGAATTTATCGGTAGTTGATGTAGATGGCGAGGTTTTAGTTGTTAGTCAATTTACATTATTTGGCAATGTTCGCAAAGGGTATCGTCCTTCGTTTAATCGTTCGGCACGCCCTGATGTAGCTATTTCGTTGTATGAGGCTTTTATAGCAGAAATTGAAAACATAACCAATAAAAAAGTATCTCATGGAGAGTTCGGTGCTATGATGAGTGTTTCTCTCATAAACGATGGACCTGTTACGATTATAATAGATTCTCGCGATAAAAACCTATAATTTTTGACAAAAAAACGGCAATTTTTGCCGTTTTTTTTTTGTCAATTTTTCCACCGAATTTTATCTGTTTTCAGGGTGGGATTTTTGTGTTTATTTATAATTTCAGATTTTATTCCAAAATATCTTACTATAACATTGTCACCTTTTTGAGCATTGCCTCTAATTATTTTGAATAGAAAGCAATCTTTATATCCAATATGGATACTTTCTAGTTCTGCTACAGGATTTAAATTAATATCGCATACTAAAAATTTTGGTGGTAACTCTGCAGTCGGGATTTTAGAGATAATTTGTACAAATGCTATGTTATCTTGAATGCGTAAAATCTTTCCAAATCGTATATCTGCATCAACCACAACTTCTTCTATTATTTTTTGTTCTTGTTTTGGGGCAGGATTTGTAGCTTTCTTTTTGACTTTGAATGCTTTATTAGGGGCAGACACACTCACACTCAAAAACATAAAAAAAACGGCAAAAATTGAAAATATTTTTGATTTTTTCATTAAACTTTGCCGTTTTTTTGTTAAAATTTGTGGAATTAATTACTCGTCATCTTTAGTTTTTCTAAAGTGATCAAAACCTGGAGTTGCACTATTGTTTTCACTTTCAAAAAATCCATGCAACTGGCGAAGACGTGTTGGGTGACGCATCTTTCTTAGTGCTTTTGCTTCAATCTGACGAATACGCTCGCGTGTAACATTAAACTGTTTACCAACTTCTTCGAGCGTTCTAGAATAGCCATCTTGTAAGCCAAAACGCAATGTTAGAACTTTGCGTTCGCGCGGTGTGAGCGATGAGAGTACATCTACGAGTTTCTCGCGCAAGAGCGAGTACGAAGTCATATCGTATGGATTTTCTGCACCTTTATCTTCAATGAAATCACCGAAGTTAGTGTCGTCAGAATCACCAACAGGGCTTTGCAACGATATTGGTTGCTGTGCCATTTTCATTATAGATTGTACTTTTTCTACTGGCAAATCCATTGATGATGCAACTTCTTCTGGCGTAGGTTCGTGTCCAAGTTCTTGTATTAGTTGCTTTTGAACTTGCATTACCTTATTCAAAGTTTCAATCATGTGAACTGGAATTCTAATTGTTCTAGCTTGGTCGGCAATAGAACGTGTAATTGCTTGACGAATCCACCATGTTGCATAAGTAGAGAATTTGTATCCTCTTATATATTCAAATTTTTCAACTGCCTTCATCAATCCCATATTACCTTCTTGGATTAGGTCAAGGAAGTTTAAGCCACGATTGGTATATTTTTTAGCTATTGATATAACCAAACGCAAGTTTGCACGCACCATTTCTGTTTTTGCTCTATGTGCTTCTTGCATTGCTGTTCTTACAGCTTCAACCATTGTTACTAGCTTTTCTGGTTCTAAGCGGTAAATATCATAGATTTCTGCAAGACGAGCTTTCAAATCTTCGGCATTGCCCAATTTGAGTTTTGGTCCAACTCGTTGGATTGCCTTTAAACGATAGAATATATCATCTATTTCTCTCAATACTGGATCAAGTGAATCGAGGAATTCCTCAAAGATTTTTAATTTAAATTTAAAACCTTTTTCATAGATTTCTCGAAGCTTACCTTCTTGTGTTTTGAACATTGTTAGGTAGCGTTTTTTCATTGCCGCATTTTTTGCGGTTTTTGCAGCTTCCCAATTCTTTGTCAAATTTTCTTCTATTTTTTCGGCTTGCTCAATATATACAGGAAGATCTTCAAAGTATTTTTCACGACCATCTAATATTTTTTTATCTAATACAATCTTATCAAAACGCTCCTCTTTTGAAAGCAAACGTTTTGCCATGTCGATTTGGAATTTATTTGTAATAGAAATTGAAAACAACTCTTCTACGGCTGTTGCTTCTGCAGTTTCAATACGCTTAGAAATTGCAACCTCTTGATCTCTTGAAAGCAAAGGAACTTGACCCATTTGCTTTAGATACATTCTTACAGGGTCGTCTAACGTATCGGTTTGAAGTGCTTTTGATTGACGTTCATCTGATTCTTCGCGTCGACGTTTGTAATTTTCTATTTCTTCTTCGCTATCGAATATTTCGATGTTTAAGTCTTCGAGAATTTTTATTACATTATCGAAAATTTTTGGATCTTTTAGGGTTTCAAGCAGGTGTCTGTTAATATCCTGTGTTGTGAGGTACCCCTTTTCACTAGCTAAAGAGCGAAGTTGACGGATTTTTACATCTATGCTTTTTGAGCTTAGAGCATCTGTTTTTTTCTTTTCTGCTACTTTGGGCGCAACTAAAGGTTGTTTTGCTTTTACTTCCTTCGTCTTTACAACCGATTTAGCTTTTACTTCGTTTTTTTGCTTAGGCGAAGCCTTTTCTATTTTTTTAGAAACAGCTTTTTCAGTTACTTTAGCTTGTTTTGTTTTAGTTGAGACTGGTTTGGCTGTTTTTGTTGTTGCTTTTTTTTCAACAACTTTTTTAGCAGGCACAACTTTTTTTACTGCCACTTTCTTAGAGGCAGTTTTTTTAGCTGAAGCCTTTGTACCAACTTTTTTTGTAACAGTAGTTTTTTTATTATTTTTTGATGGCATACTGATTTATCTATAAAATTAATTAGTCCACCTCTTCTATTTGCTTTGGTGGAGTTCGCGACTTTTTCTTTAAGTCGGCGATACGCTTCAATAGAGAAAAACGAACAGACTCATCAATATTTTCATCGACAAGTTGATTATTTGCTTTTTCTATTTCGCCTGATATGTAATTTTTATAAATTGTCTTAATACAATTATTCGCAGATTTTACAGGATTTTCAATTAAAATTTTCGAATTTGCTAATATTTTATAAATTGCGTTCTTTCTTGGGGTAAATCAAAGTAATCGGCAATCTTTTCTGGTTCAAATTCTATACCTTCACGGTACATTCCAAACAGTCGCATTAATATTTTGCCTGAGAGCTTTTGAGTGTCTATCCATTCTGGATCGATTGCATCTGCCATAAGGGCTCCTACATCTTGATGAAGCAGTGCAATTATTAGTGCATCGGCTGGAGCAGTAGATATTTTATAATCCTTTTTTGAATCTTCTATTTGAGATTGTTTTGTTTTGGATTGTGTACGATTTGCGTTTTCTTCATTCTTCTTTTCTATAAAAGATTCAAAATCTTTTGCAATTAAGACATAACTAGTTGCAAAATTTAACGACAACTCACGAAGATGCTCGTTTAGTATTATTTGCGATTTACATTGCGAAAGCATTTCGAAGATTTCGAAAATTATTTCAGCTTTCTTTTGCGAGGTTATTTCCCCTGTTTGAGCAGAAAGTGTTTTTGCTGCGAAGCTTACGGCAGTTTTCTTTTTGTTTTCAACTAATTCTCGCATAGCATCGGCACCATATTTACTGATATACGAGTCTGGGTCTTCCCCTTGAGGAAGGGGAACTACGAAAGGTTCTAACTCATGTTTTAAGCACAAGCCTATGGCTTTCATATTTGCACGCGTTCCAGCGGCATCACCATCAAAGAGAAGTACTACTCTATTACAAAAGCGTTTTATTTGTGACAGATGAGTATCTGTCAATGCTGTTCCTTGTGTTGCTATTGTATTTTTTATTCCAGCGGTATACATTTTTATCGCATCAAGTTGACCTTCTACTATGACGCAATAATCTTTTTCTTTCATGGCTGTTTTTGCTTTATGGATATTGAAAGCTATATTGCCTTTTTTAAAAATGTCGGTTTCTTTTGAATTTACATATTTACCGCTTTCGGCTGGAACATCGGGAGTAAATTCTGTTTTTCGACCTGTAAATCCTACAACACGTCCTTGTATATCGCAAATTGGAATAATCATTCTACCTTTAAATTTAGGATAGACATTGGCTATATTTTGTTCTCCATCGCGACCTACAAATATACTGGAGTTTAATATGGCATTCATACTATATCTTTTAGCTTTGAATATATTTTTTAATTCAAAACTATTTTGTGGCGCATAACCAATACGCAGTTCTTTTGCGTCTTCTAACGACATTTTTCGCTCTTGTATCCAATAGGTTCTAATTGCTTCGGACTGTGGATTATCGGCAAAGAATTGTTGCGAAAACCATGTTGCTGCATCTTCGTGCATATCGAGGATTTGTTTGTTGATACTTGCGTTTTGTGCTTCGTTACCAACATAATCGTACTCTACTTTAACTCCGTATTTTTTTGCTATAAATTCTACGGATTCGGCAAAATTTAGATTTTCCATTTTTTGCACGAAAGTAAACATATCACCTCCTTGTGAAGTGCTGAAGCAATAGTAAAAGCTCTTTTCGGTATTTACAACAAATGATGGCGTTTTCTCCTGCGAGAAGGGACTTAAGCCCTTTAACGTAGAACCGCTTTTTTTTAGTGCAACGTAATCGCCTATAACTTGGTCGATTGAAATTTTATGGCGAATTTCATCGATAGTAGATTGTTTTATACGAGGCATTTTTACTTATTATTTACAAATTTTTTAGCTTCTTTTGTGATGGGATTTTCTGATTTATCTAATTCTAATACTTTAGTGAAGTATTTTTTAGCGTTTTGTGTATCGTTATTTGCCTCGTAGGCTTTGGCGAGATAAAAACAAATTACAGGGTTATCGTTAAATTTATCGAATATAACTTTAGCTCTATTTAAGAATGAATTATTATCTTTATTCTTTTGTGCTAATCGCAAGAGTTTTATAGCTAAAAGTGAGCTATCGGTATTGATTAGATATGCTTCGTTTGCAGCT
>JAGAOA010000198.1 GCA_017623955.1 Opitutales bacterium | reverse complement strand
GTGTTTGTTGTTATTATTGCTCGGGCTCCATTCTTTGGCACATCAGTTTTCAGAATATCCGTTAATGAGTTGTATGATGCACTTGGTGTAGATGTTTCAAATAATGTAGATATTATTCCTAATTGCGAAATGTTTGCTGTGCCACGTTCGGGCGATAATCCTCGTCATGTGGCATTGTGTCAGGCTATGTTTGATGGTTGGGCATGTTGTATGTATTATAACGGGGCAACATCGTTATGTGCATTTAATCAGTTTGTAAATGGCAAAATTGCTAAGACAACAAGTGCTAGAGGTTTATCGCCTAGAATATGTGCTGATGCTCCACGTCGCCATCCGCTATCGTATAGAGTAAAATTGGTTTCAAACAACAACGATCGTACCCAAATGCACGATTTAATTCAATTAACTGGTAGCCCTCAAAAAGATGTTTCCGTTGAAATAAATTGTGGAATATTGCCTTCGCAAGAACGCAAAGTTAGTGTTGTTGTTATTTATGATTCCAACACAAAAATCTTGGCAGATGTATCGCTAAATGGTGCAAAATCTACTTCGGAAATAATAGAAATTATGAATGAAGATATGGTTTATAAGATTTTCAATGGCGATATGCGCTCATTTTCTAAGGTTCGTCCGTATCCTCCTTGGTCTGTATTTGAGGGTAAAGTAAAAGCAACCTATCAATTCGATTTTTCGGCATTGAAAGCAGGAATAAACAACGTAAAGATAAATCAAATGCAAACATCAGCAACTGTTAAGTGGATTGAAGTCGATATAAATCCTTTAAAAAATTAATTGCTTGTTAAAAAAAAGCTTGATTTTTCGATAAAACAGGTCTCTAATTTTTCTCACAATATGAAAAACTATTCAACAAGCTACTTTTTTTACTTCTTTTTTGTCTCACTTGGCATTCGGTAAGTGATAAGTTTTGCTTGTTGTCATAAAACCCGAATGCTAATAAAAGCTTTCGGGTTTTTTTATTTTTAATATTTGATTTAGAAAAGGAAATAAAATGAATACAGAAAAACCAAAACAATCATCCTCAAGATGGATAGGATATCTTGGATACAGAAAAAAACTTCAGGTTATGGATTGTACTATCCGTGATGGCGGGTTGATGAACTCAAGTCGCTTTGATGATGAAGTTGTTCGTGCAGTTTATGACGCATGTGGCGACGCAAATATCGACTACATGGAAATTGGCTACAAAAATAGCAAAGAAATTTACTCGGTAGATAAGTTCGGTGCTTGGCGTTTTTGTGCGGAAGACGATGTACGTAGAATTGTTGGTGATAACAAACGCGATGTTAAAATTGCTGTTATGGCTGATGCTGAAAAATGCGATTACAAAACTGATATCGTAAATAAAGCAGATAGCTCGATAGATGTTATTCGCGTGGCTACATATATTCATCAAATTCCACTCGCTTTAGATATGATAAAAGACGCGACTGACAAAGGATACGAAACTACTGTAAATCTTATGGCGGTTTCTACCATTCGCGAAGCTGAACTTGATGAAGGTTTGGAAATGCTTGCAGACTCTGATGTTGGTACTATATATCTCGTCGATAGCTTTGGTTCTCTCTATTGCGAACAAATTCGCTACATGATGAACAAATACTTGAAAATTGCAGGGGCAATGGGTAAACGTATCGGTATTCACGCTCATAATAATTTGCAATTAGCATTTGCTAAAACTGTGGAAGCTATTAATAGTGGTGCAAATCTCGTTGATGGTACTTTGGCTGGCTTAGGCAGAGGGGCTGGAAATTGTCCGCTAGAAATGCTTGTTGGTTTCTTGCATAATCCAAAATACAGAATGCGACCTCTCTTAGAGTGCGTCGAAAAATACATTGAACCTATGCGTGCAAAATTAGGTTGGGGATTTGATTATCCATACATGATGACAGGCTTCTTGAATAATCATCCGCGTGCAGCTATGGAGTACAACGAAGATCCTCAAAAAAGAGGCAAACTCGTAAACTTCTACGACGATATTATGAAATGAAATATGAACGAAAAAAAGCGCTGATTTTTACTTAAAACAATAAAAATGAGAGATATTATATACCTTTCGTTCGTGTTTTTACAAAAAAAGTGAAAAAAGCGTTTGACAATCTCTCTCTATTGTATTTCATAGATGGTTTAAATTTCTAAGGAATAATATAAATATGGCACTTAAAATCAGATTACAAAGACACGGCTCAACTCATGATCCTAAGTACAGAGTTGTTGTTGCTTAAAGTTCGGCACGTCGCGACGGTAAGTTTGTTGAAACTCTCGGAATGTATAATCCAAGCCCTAAGGGTAAGGACATTCCTTTCAATATTAATCTCGAACGCGCAGATTATTGGCTCGGCGTAGGTGCTCAGCCAACTGATACAGCTAAAGCTCTTATTAAGAAAGCTAGAGCTGCTCAGGCATAATCTGCTTTGTGAATATCGCAAACCCGCTGACGACTATTCATTTGTCGCAACGGGTTTTTGTTGTAAATGGACGTTTCATTAAAGATTGACTTCCTTACGCTCTTCCCAAATATGCTCTCGGGCTTCTTGGGCGAGAGTATGCTTGCAAGAGCTCAAGAAGCTGGTATCCTAGAATTAAACGTTCATAATATTAGAGACTGGTCGACGTCTAAGCACAAGAATGTTGACGACCGCCCATTTGGTGGTGGTCCCGGAATGCTCTTGATGCCTGAACCTATCTTCGCTGCAATAGAGGCGTTACAATCTCCAGAATGTACTCGCATATATATGTGCCCTGATGGAGAAAAACTTTCACCTCAAATTGCTGCTGAATTAGCTCAAAAAAAACACTTGATTATACTAAGCGGTCACTACGAAGGAATTGATCAACGCGTACGCGATTGCGTTATTGATAGAGAAATTTCTATTGGCGATTATGTATTAACTAACGGTACTTTGCCTGCCGCAGTTCTAGCTGATACTGTCGCTCGATATGTAAAAGGTGTTTTAGGTGAAGAAAATTCCTTGACGTTTGACTCATTTAATGACAATCTTCTTTCTTTTCCACAATATACTAGACCAGCAATTTTTAGAGGAATGGAAGTTCCAAAGGTCTTGATGTCTGGTAACCACGCTGAAATTCAGCAATGGCGAAGACTTCAACAAGTGGAAAAAACAAAACAGCGCAGACAAGATATTTTAAAATCAAAGGAGAAACAATGAACCAAGAGTTGTTGAAAGAAATCACAAAAGACCAAATCAAATCCGATATCGCTAACTTCAAAGTTGGCGACGGTGTTAAAGTACACGCAAAAGTACGCGAAGGCGATAAAGAACGTATTCAGGTTTTTGCAGGTATCGTAATTGCAAGAAAGGGTAGCGGAATTCACGAAACTTTCACTGTTCGCCGTCTTTCTTATGGAGAAGGCGTAGAACGCGTATTTCCTGTAAACTCGCCAAACATTGCTAAGATTGAAGTTGACAGAGAATCAGTTCCAATGCGCGCACGTCTTTACTACTTGCGTGACAGAATCGGCAAGCAAGCTTCTAAGGTTAAAGAAAAGCGTCTTGCTTAAACAATGGGCGAGACCGCAAAATTGCGAAAGTACATTTAAATTATTTACATGTAAAAAGAAGTTCTATTATGAACTTCTTTTTTTTTGTATGAAAATTCGCAATTTTGCTCTTTGCAAAAATACGGTTTAGTATCGCCTCACGTACCAAGTACGCTACGGCTTACTAAACGCGTCTTTTTGCTCAAGTCTCGCCCATTGTTTACGGTTCTTTCAATCCTAGACTTGGTAAAATAAAATTGAGAGACTGGAAAATTGCGAAAGTACATTTAAATTATTTACATGTAAAAAGAAGTTCTATTATGAACTTCTTTTTTTGGTATGGGAAATTCGCAATTTTGCTCTTTGCAAAAATACGGTTTACGGGATTATTTGTGCATTATAATTTCCATTTGGAAGTGAACTAGATATTCTTTGTACTATTTCTAATAGCGTTTTATCTATGCTATCTTTACCAGTAGATTTTGTTAAAATGGGTGTTTGTGCAATACCAGATGTAACTCGCAATGAAAATTCTGAAATCTCCACGATATAAATTTCGTCTATTTCAGGCAATTGCTTTTTTAAAACTATGTTACCACTTACTATATCTTTAATAATCAAAATAGATCCTTTTTTTAATATGGTAGAACTATCCGAATTTATTCCATATCCAGAAAATGCGTTTTGCATAAAAACTGTGTTCTTCAATGCATTGAGATCTTTTGTTTCTCTTTGAGGTGGTGCAATTGATATGTTTTCGTTTATATTTTTACTTTCTGTTTTGAAAATTGAAATATTCGAAATTTTAGGTAAATCGCTTTTCTTCGGTGTACAGTTGAATTTTGTTGGAATGAAAATTGGCGCGTAGTCGTTTATTTGTTCTACGCCGATATCAAATTTTTGTGTGTCTTGAGAGGGCACTATTTTTGCAAAACTTTGTTCAGATATATCTTTAAAATTTCCAACTTTTATATTTGGAACAAGTCCAAAAAAAAGAACGACTATGCAAACAGACGCTATTGTTATCTTTAATAAATCTTTTGTTTTTGTTTGCATTTAATTCTCAGGATTTGTTGCGATATGAATTTTATCAAAGCCACCTATTTTTGCGGCTTCTGCAATTTTTAAAAGTTGTTGAACAGTTAAATTTTTATCAGCTTTTATTAAAAGAGTTCCTTTATGTCTTTTTGTTGCCATCTTTTTGGAGAGAATAGAACTATCGTATATGGCACCATCAAAGATAATCATAGAATTTGTCTTTGCTGTAAGAACCGTTAAATCGGAATCAATTTTTGCGTAATTGGGGTTGGCCATATTCGGCAAATTATTATCTACTCCGATTGAGAATCCTGGTGCAAGTACAAACTTAGACATAGATAGCATAAGAATAAATGCTATTAAAATTATGTCGACAATAGCAACTGAACCTATCGAAATACGCTCTTTCGGAATTTTTGAAAATACATTTATTGGTGTCATTTATTTTCGTTCCCTTTTATATAGAGGTCTTCCTTTTCAGGCATTCCACGCAGAATAAATACAATCATTTCATTTGCTGCCCAATCTATATCTTGTGCCAACGCCTTTAATTTGCTATTTAGAAAACTATAGGCTATCCAGCCTAGTATTGCTAGAAACAAGCCAAAGGCTGACGATATTATTGCGTTATAAATATATTCAGACATCTCTGTAACTGATGCATACGTTCCACTGGAAGACATTTCTTGAAACACATCAAGTAGAGCCAATATTGTTCCCATCAAGCCAATTAATGTTGATATCTTTGCAATCAACGCTAGGCTTGCTATGCGTCGGCTCAAGAGTGAAAATTGGTTTATGGCTGTTGCATTTACTGCTTGCGATAGAACTTCTGGCGATTTTTCTGTGTTAACCAATGCTTCTTTTACGACTCGAGGTATAGAACCAAAACTTTCATCGCAGATTGTTATGGCTTCAAGCAAGTGCTTCTTTTTTAGTGCAGCTTTTATGCCAGAGACAAATTCGATTGCTCTTATTTTACCACGATGTAAATATAAAAATCTTTCTAGGAAAATCACACACGCAATGAATGATAGTATCGCCAATGGATACATCATTGGACCTCCTGAATTGAATAGTGAAATTATATTTTGCATATCTATTTCTTATTGGTTTTATTTAGTTTTTGTTCTGCTATTTTATATGAAGGTAGTTTATATTTTATTAAAAGTTCATAGGCTGCTTGGGCATCGCGTGTATAATTCTTTTCTTCTAGTGATTGTGCCATATTGTACAGGCTTCTACCAATCCAATACATCGCAATTTGATCTAAATCCTTATTCTTTAGCAATGCTGTTGAAGTTAACCACGCTACTCTATCAGCCTCTATGTCTCTATCTTCTACTTTTCTTAAGGCAAATACCCATTTGAAAGCAGCTTCAGCCTTGGCTGATATCGGAACATTTGGAAGTGAATATAGGCGTTCAAAAATAGGAATTGCGTCTGTCGGGATATTTTTACTTGCTATGATACTGTCGCCTTGCCCCATATAGGCAAGATATATTTCAGGATGATTTTTATAGTTATTTATTATATCTATATAAAGTTTTTCTGCGTCGGAAAACGAATTACTTAAACGTAAAATATCGGCTTGCCACAGTCTTGCATAAAAGTTTCGCGGAGTATCAGGGAAATCGTTACATATCTTATCTAAAATAGATAATGCAATTTGATATGAATTTTTTGTTGCAATCTTCTTTGAATATTCAGCAGCATCAACAAATGCATCGTACCGCAGATTATCGTTATTTGTATGTTCTGCAAGCGATATACAGAGCTTGTACGCTTGATCATAATGTCCTTGTTGTGCTGATAGGCGTGCTTGATAGAGATACGATAACGACGCAGCTTCCGTATTTGGATAATCTTTACGTAACTTTTCGTAAACTTCTACACTCGATTTTTGATTATTCTTTCCTCCTAGTTTCTCTAAACTAGAAGCTTTTAACAGTAGGGTGTTTGCTATAATTTCTGATACGGTTGAATTTGATAGCTTATTATTAATTGTAAAGTTAACAATTTCATCGCAATAATCTATTGTGCTTTGGTAGTTTTCTAGATTTTCGGTTATGGTTGCTCTTGCCCACATCATACGCATTTTTAGCATTGCTGAAAAATTTGATGATTCTTCTATTGCTTTATTTATGCGGTTAAGTGCACTTTTATAGTCTAGATTTTTTGTGTAGTATAAAATTAATTTCCATTCAGCATTCCATATTTCTTCTTCTTGAATTATTTTACTTTTATATGCCCTATCTATGAACTCTAAAGCTTTGATTGCTTGATTTTTTGCTATGTACGCTTCTACTACTTTGTTCAAAATTGCATTTTGTTTACTAGGAATTTTATCGGCTATTTCTTCAAAAATTTTTGCTGATAAATCGTAATCTTTATCTAAGAAGTAACAAGTAGCTTCTAAGTACTTTATTTCATTTTTATCTGCATCGGATTGTTGTAGTCGTGCAAGCTTAGATAGGGTTTCGGCTGCTTGTCTGTATTGTGGAGGACTACTTTCCCAAGCAACCCAAGCTAGAATTCGTAATGCATCAGATTTATATTTTGAATTAGGAAAATCTTTTTCTATTTGATTTGCATAGATTGTTGCTTGTTGGCGATTATTAGATTTTATTGAATGTTTAGCCAATTCAATTATTATTCTATCTTTTCTGGAAGCAGTACTGTTTTCTAGAATCTTTTTTAGACTTTGTGTAAATTGTTCAGATGATATTTTCGGATTTGCCGACATTAATTCTATGGCTAGCTCCGTGATTTCGTTTGATGTTGTTTTCACTAATATATCCTTGAGCAATGCAATTTGCTTTTCGGGATCTTTTGTCATCGATGCACTTATCAAATTCAATTCTTCTTTATCTATTTCTGGAGCCAATGAGATATCTAATTGCTGATTTATAACATCTATTGCTTCTTTTTCTTTTCCTCTACGAAACAGAATTGATGCATATTGTTTTGCATATTGAAACCCCTCTATTGTTCCTAGAAAAGTTATGGTTTTCTCTTTCAGTTCTTGTTCTAGTTTTAACATATCTTCATTGGGAATATATGAAGAAAGTTTTGCTTTATAAATGGATACTTCGGCGTTAGCTTTTGCTAAGGAGCTTGTCGACAAGTTTTTAGCTCTGGTAAATTCATTTATTGATTCTTTTATCTTTCCTTCTTCAAAAAGCACAAATCCTTTTACTAGATAAAACCACGAAACTAATGCTTTGGGAAGTGCATTTTCATTCAATGTTTCTAAGCCCGACTTTGCTAAATCGTTCTTTCCTAAACCACAGAAAATTAAAGTTCTACGCAATGTATTAGCTGGTGATAGATCTGTCAAAATTTTTACGACATTTTCTGCTTTTTTATATTCGCCTAACGATATGAGAGCATCGATATATATAGCATTTACAATTTTTGAGTTTTGTAAAAAATTGTGTTTTTTTAAATTATCTTCTATTATAGCTTTTGCCAATGATGGCATTCCTGCTTCAAGGGCAGATTTTGCCGATTCACTTATTCCTATTTCTATTTCATTCGTATTCCACAAAGTGTTAGAAAATGGAGCTTTCTCATCTTGTGGCAATACAGTTGATGTCGAACTTGTAGCGAAAGTTGAGCTTAGTGATAATGCAAAAAATACAACGGCATATTTCAAATGCTTATACATAGAAACTATAATCCCATTTAGCTTATTTTTTTCAAGCTTTTTTATAACTCGGTAATAATCGAGAAGGTATATCATACATACAATAGACATACATTTTTTGTGAGGGGTGTTATTATTTCTATTTTTTTCTTGCTTATTATTATAATAATGTGTTTTATCACTACTGTTTACAGTGTTTTTCTGTTAACAATTTTTGTGATATATATATATAGAAACTATTATATGAAAAATATAT
>JAGAOA010000197.1 GCA_017623955.1 Opitutales bacterium | reverse complement strand
TCATCTTTTAATGTAAAATATGTATGGCCACTTGAATATGTTTTTAAATTTGATATTTCTCCCCTCAGCCAAAGTTCTGGAACTTGTGTTTTTACAAGCATCTTAAAGCGTCTGGAGAACTCTCCGACACTTAAAATCTCATCACTTTGCGTCAAAAAACTCATCCTACGAAAACACTCCTACAACATGAGCCAATCGCTTTTGCAACGACTTTATATTTTCGTTTATGTTACACTCTTCCGAGAAATCACTAACGAGTTTTATCATAGATATTTTCTTACCAAATACATCAGCTGCAAATGCAAAAGCATAACCTTCCATATCCACTAGTTCCCCCTTCTCACCTGCTAATGCTCTACGTTTTGCGGTAGCTACCGGACGACTTGATGTAGCTAGAGTTCTACCAGTATTAGATAATTTAAAACGCTTGTCGGTATAAGGTTCGATAGAACAAACTTCAGAAATTTCATATGCACTTGCAAATACGACTTCGGGCTTTTTCTCTTCAGGTTTTTCTGATATTACATATACATCATCAGTATGTTCAAAAGGCTCTAAGATACATTGTACTGCTGCCGATGCACCACATGTTCCGATATTCAACGCTTCTTCAAAATCAAATTTTGAACAAGCCCACGCAAATGCTGTTGCCGCTGGAGTCAAACCTATACCTGTCAAAATTAATATGGCAGTTTCATTTTGATAAACTTCGAATGGCTCCGAATAAATTTTCTTAAAATTGTGCATTGCCAAAACATGCGTTACTTCAAAGTCGGCTGCACAGAATATCATTTTCATTTTTGATGGCATTTTTGAAGGTTCTCCAATAATTGAGTTCTGATTGACGATATATCTAAAGAATATTCATTTACAAAGGCATATATATGTTTTTGTAAAACATCATCTTGCAAATACTGAGCCATACTCTTTACGTATGGAATGGTAGATTTAGGATTATCGAACGCCCAACGTATACTTTGTCGAATTTGATTTTCTATTTCTTCTTTTTTACCAATTAAATCTCTGCGAATACATATACATCCCAATGGGACAGGCAATGAGGTCGATTTTGTCCAAAACTCACCCAAATCTTCTAATAATTCAAGACCTTGTTGCTCATAAACAAAACGTCCTTCATGAATTAAAACGCCATAATCTATATCAGTTTGAGCCACGCATTCAGCAATATCTCTAAAATACATAGGCCTCAAATCTAATTTTGAAAGACAGAAAAACTTTAACAATAATGCAGCCGTTGTATTTAAACCAGGAACTGCTATTGGCTTTTTTATATCAAATTTAATACCTTTTTTACCAACTAAAACAGGACCTGTTCCAATACCTAATGCAGCTCCCGCATCTAGCAACTCATACGTTTTTGAATTTTCAAGATATGTAGCAAACGACATCTTAGTGACTTCATATTCGCCTGATTTAGCCGATAAATTTAAACCTTCTATATCATCAAAAACAAAATCAAAGAATGATGGCGTTTTACCGTCAATCATTGCAAAATATGAAAACGTATCGTTAGGACAAGGTGTTATTGCAAATTTCATCGTACTAAAGTATTGTAAAGTCCATCTCTTTGGTGAGGTTTAAAACCTGCATTTTCTATAACTTTTCGCATATTCTCGGCAGTAGCTCTATTATCTATTCC
>JAGAOA010000196.1 GCA_017623955.1 Opitutales bacterium | reverse complement strand
GCGTGAGTATCAAAGCTATCAATAACATTAAATAATTTTGCATACTCTGGAGTCTGCACAGGTAAATCTGTTGCACTACCTCCGCAAAGAATCATAACATCGATTTTATCTTTATATTTTTCGATGTCAGCAATATTTGCCACAATGGCTGTTGATGTTGAAATTTTGACGCAATCAGGAGCTCTGCGAGTAAAAACTGCTACCAATTCCATATCAGAATTTTGGCGAATAGCACTCTCTACTCCACGCCCGAGATTACCATAACCGATAATACCGATTTTTATTTTCATGGACGTTTTTTTTAAAATTGTACATCGACAACGTCAACTTTTTTTTAAATTTTTTTTATGTTCTGAGATAGCAATAAAAAACTCATCAAATATTAATCTGATGAGCTTTAACAATTATCGTCTTTTACTATCTATAAGTTGTTTTGCCATGGCTTCCATTATGGTATAACATTCATTTGTCGGATGAACACCATCTAACGCATGAGCCTTCGATAACCCTCCCTTGCCATTATCCAACTTCGAGTAATAGTCTAAAAACACAATGCTATTTTCTTGAGCATACTTCTTCAACATATCATTTATGCGTTTGATAGGCTCTACCGATTTAATTACCGGACGCCACTTATATTTGTCTGCCGGTAATATCGAACAAATAATAGGTTCTATGTTGTTTGCCTTTGAAATCTCGCACATCGATATTATATTGCCAACGATGTTTTCTTCGCTTATATAACCTCTATTTCGAGCCACATCGTTAGTTCCAGCTAAAATCAAAACAAATTCTGGTTTTAAATCTATAACGTCACGTCGAAAACGCACTAACATCTGCGATGTAACTTGTCCGCTAATGCCTCTGCCCACATAGTTATTATCTTTAAAGAAGTTCGGTCTTTTTCTAGCCCAACCATCAGTAATACTATCACCCATAAATATCGCAACAGGTGCTTTTTTTATTTTCTTGTTTGCATCATTATATCTCAAAAAATTAGCCTCATCTTTATTGAATCGCGCATCGAGTGACGGAATAGTCCACTCATAGACAGGAGTCTTTTTTGTTTTCTGATTAGTATTAGGCTTTATTCCTAAAGCAAAAGCCACAGAAGAAGCAATTACAGTAGTACAAATAATTGAAATAATCGTTTTCGTGTTCATATCGTAAGTATATTCAATTCAATTTGAATATATCAAGATTTTTTTCAAAGATACATAAGAGTAAAAATATTGACATACTCATAGCATTGCCAATACTTATTCTATAAAGGAATATCTATTTATGAAAAATAAACTTGTAACAATATTTACACTTTCACTAGCAACACAATTTTTGTTTGCTACCGATACAACTAAAGATGTCTGGAACAACTACGACATCTTTAAAATCAATAAAGAAGCTCCATCGGCAATGATGAAAGTTTTCGGTAAATCGACTGATGCACAAAAGCCAATCTCTATCGCCGAGATAGATAAAATCCATGAGGGCGATAGATACAAATTATTGAATGGCAAATGGCGATTCTTCTTTGCTAACTCGCGTAAAGATGTAAAGGACTCTTTCTTCGATAAGAACTTTGATGATTCTAAATGGAATTTCATTACTGTTCCAAATTCATGGCAGTGCGAAGGCTACGATAATATCTTCTACGATAACATAACAATGCAATTTATGTTTGATGATAAGGGAAATATGCTTCCAGACTTCATCAACGACCCATCGCGTTTCAAACGCGATAGATACGCAAAAGCTGTCGATAAACCATATATACCCGAAAAACATCAACAAGCCGGTATATATCGTCGCACATTCACAGTTCCTCAAGATTGGAATAACCAAAATATTTTTATTCGTTTTGATGGAGTTCGTACTGGCTTCAAATTATTTGTAAATGGTAAGTTTGTAGGTTATAGTGAAGACAGTTTTACTCCAGCCGAAATCAACATTACAAACTTCATTGAACGCAATAAAGAGAATTCATTAGCGGTTGAAGTGTATAAATATTCAACAGGCTCATACAATGAAATGCAAGATATGCCTCATGTTATGGGCATTGTGCGAGATGTATTTTTACTTGCACGTCCAAATGTATACGTAAAAGATTACCATGCACCAGTCACACTAGACTCCGATTTGGATGATGCAGAAATAGACCTAACCGTAACATTGCGTAACATCTCAAATACCACACAAAACAATATAGATGTAGAAGTTTTCTTAGTCGATGAAAATGGAAAAATATTTGAACGTAGTTTTTGGGGAACAGAACTTTTGAAAGAAACAGTAAAATCCATTCCAGCTAAAAGCTTGAAACAACTTAAAAAGAAAGTATCTGCAACAGGTTTTAAGCTTTGGAGTCCCGACAAACCAAACTTCTATGGAATATGTATAAAACTTTCTCAAAATGGACAAGAGTTAGAAACCACTCGTGCAGATTTTGGATTTAGGAAATATAAGATAGTAAATCGTCATATGGAATTAAACGATGTCAAAATGCTTATCAAAGGTGTAAACCGTCATGATTGGTCACCATCGACAGGTAAAGCTGTAAGTTTTGCGGAAATGAAAAAAGACGTGGAACTTATGAAAGAAGCTAATATCAACTTTGTAAGAACATCACACTATCCCAATGATGATCGTTTTTATATGCTCTGTACCCGATATGGAATTGCAATGCTCGACGAAAACAATCACGAACAACATGCATTCATTCGCAATCCAGCATTAAACTTACCAAATCATGTACCACAAGCAGTTGATAGAGCCGAAAGTATGGTTTTCCGCGATAGAAATATTCCATCAATTTTAATTTTCTCAGTCGGTAATGAATCATCACTGTTCTATACCCTCGGACATAAAGCAGTCGAACAAGTTGTTCGCAAACATTCGCCACAACATTATTTTATGTCACACGGCGAAACCTACGATATCGTAAATGGAGCTCCTAATGGAACATCAGATTTTGTTACACCAATGTATCGAGATATAACCCAAATGGAGCGTTATCTTGAAATGGAAACAAACAAACCATTCTTCTTCCCTGAATATGCACACGGAATGGGCAATTCAATCGGCAATTTAGAAGGAATGTGGAGAATGTTACGTAAACACGAAGGACTCAATGGTGGATTTATTTGGGACTGGGTAGATCAATCTCTCTACTTACCATGCGAAAACGACCCATCTAGAAAATATCTCTCCGATGGTCGCGACTGGAATACAATTCCCTCAAAAGAAAACTTCTGTTGTAATGGTATAATTTTTTCCGATAGAACAGTTTCAGCAAAGTTCTACGAAGTAAAGAAAGTCTATCAACATATCTTCATAGATAAATTTGGCAACTGCCCATTAAAACTAAAAATAACTAACGACTTCATCTCTACAAATACAAATGAATTTGATGTCATTGTTTCAATAGAACGCGATGGCGATGTAATAGCACAAAAAACACTAGAGTCAATCTCCATTGCACCAGCACAAACAAAAGAAGTAGCAATAACCTTGCCTAATTTTGAATCTACAGTCGCTGGGGAATACTTCTATACAATAAAATTTTTGTATAAAAAAGATACATTGTGGGCAAAGAAAGGCGATATTGTTGCAACAGAACAAATATTCTTAAAAAAGATTGAAGGCAAAGATTACCTTGCAAATGGCTCATTTGATGTATACGAAACAGATAAAAATATTGTAGTTAAAGCGGGAAAAGCAGAAATAGTTTTTGATAAAAAAGAAGCTACATTGTCTTCATATAAATTGTCTGGTAAAGATGTCATTGTATCTCCAGTCGAATTTGATTTAACATCGGCATACATAGATAATCATAAAACAACCATTAAACATTCTGTTGAAAGCAATCGTATGCACTTGTTAACGAAAGCTTCAACTGCTATCGAAACGCAGAAGATTATGGGTTCCAATACCAATGGAGCATTGCGTATAACCTGCCATACCATATATGATAACGGGCTAAAACAAGGCTTTAAAACCTCTATCGTGTATACAATATTAGGCGATGGTTCTATGCAAGTATCAGCACAAGCAACAAAAATAAATACAACTCCAAGATATATGCTCTTACCGCGTATTGGATTGAGAATGGGAATAAATAAAGAATTGCAAACGACCACATTCTTTGGCAAAGGACCATTTGCTAATTACATAGATAGATCTAGTGCAGCGAATGTCGGTTTATACACACTGAAAGTCACAGAATGGTTTGAACCATTCACAAAAGTTCAGGATACTGGCAATCGCGAGAATGTTCGTTGGCTATCCCTAACTAAAGGTAAAACAGGAGTATTATTTACAGCAGAACAACCTTTGCCAATGGCAGTTTTACCATATACCCAAAATGAACTTTCAAACGCAAAACATCCGTACTTGTTGCCTAAAACAAAAGCTACAGATCTGCGTGTGTCTGCAAAAGTACTAGGCTTGGGAAATAACTCATGTGGATTGCCTCCACGCGATGAGTTTCGTGTAGATTTCAAGGGTTCAATTGAATGGAAATTTACAATACGCCCAATCGAACATATTGCAAATGTTACGCAAATGGGTTGTCAGAAATTCCCCAAAGAATTTAACTTTGAACATAAGCACCTCGATAAGAACTTGAAAGTAGAAAATCTTAAAAGTATATCTTCTATAAAAGCATCTTCCAATAAAACAGGAAACATAGGCGAAGGTAGCAATTATTAGTATTTTCACTAAAGAAAATCACAGCTGTAAGAAATTTTATCTTACAGCTTTTTTGTTCATTATACTTATAAAAATCTTGAAGTTTTCGTAGCCTTTGTATTTAATAAACGTATGAAAACTTCACTAAAAACATTGTTATTATTTCTAGCATTGTTGCTTACGCTAGTGCCAATAATATCTATGTATTTTTTTAGTGAATACATTTCTGCAAAAACAGAAGAAACGGCGACAAAAAGTCTGCAAGAAATAACGCTTACAAATGCCTTAAAAACAAATTCCGATATAATAAAAATTTGTGAACTACTACTAATTGCAGAAAAGAGCAAGAGTCATACTGTAAAAAACACACTTTTGCAAGCACTGGCGAAATTAGGCAAACCATCCTTAGACAACAAGCTAGTAGAACGTGAAGTGCGAAATCAAAATGATGTCCAACAAAAGTGGAAAGAAAAAATTCATCTACTAAAATTCGGTAACACTGTAGTAGATTGTGCTCAAGCAGAAGACAAACAATCCAAAATAAATGAATTATTGCAATCCTTGAAACAACGACTCAAATATGATTTCACAATATACGTCAAATCATCCCCCGATAGTAATAATTTCTTAAGATTAGCAAGTACTTATACCGACTCATTGGGTGAAAACATTGCTGGTTCTTATTTTTCAGGCTACACAAGCTTGCATCAAGAAACCGTAATCAAAGCAATTCTAGAAAATACAGAATACTCGTGCTTGATAAACACACCTACATCTACGAGGACCGTGAATTACATTCCAATAACCGACGTAGAAAATAAAGTTATCGGTGCCATCTATTTTGGTACAGAAAATAATGCAATAAAAGAAATAAGCAAATATATCTCAACTGTAAATATAGGGAAAGGCTCTTACGCTTGGATTATTGATGATTCCACTCCAGATAATCCAGTTATAAAATTTTCCGAACAGCAAACAGAAAATACCGTAAGTATAAAAGATGGAGTTTCTACTGTCAAAAAAAACATAGCATACGAAATAATAGAAAAAAGTAGAACTCTTAAAACCGGACAAATCGATTATGAAAGATTTACCAGTAAAATTGATTCAACAAAAAAAACAATCCTTACCTACGCATATTTTAAGCCTTGGAATTGGATAATTGGCGTAGTTTCAGATTCAGAAGAATACACAACAGGGGCAACATTGATAGCCAAAAACTTCAAATTTGCAAATTCTACAATTTTGCAAATTACCTTAATCTTTTCGTTTATGGCATTTTGTACAGCATATATCTTATATTTTAAATTATTTAAGCGGTTTGGATATATATACTCTCTTATGCAGAAAATTATAGATATAAATCCGAGTACAGCCCTATCTCAAATGGAACAATTTGAGAAGATGAATGATAACGCATTAGAATTCTCATCATTAGAACAATCTCTCAAACCATTGGCTAAACGTCTTGAAAATATCCTTGATGAACTCGTACGCGACTCTTCAAATCTAAATGTAGCTACATCGAATATATCAATTTTAGTCGATGAGTTGAGTGAAATAAGTTCCACAGAAATAGTACAAATGAAAGATATTGCTAAATCTGGACGCAATATATTGACCTCAGCCGAAGAATTAAACAAAGCCACAATAGTTTCCGCCTCAGAAATACAAAAAGCACTCTTATTAAATAAAGATAGTGAAAATGCAATCGATGCCCTAATGCGAAAGTATGATACACTTGCAACAGCCTCAAACAATGTTTCTCGCAAGCTTGCCGACATCAACGAAAACGCAGAAAAAATCACCTCATTAATAACTACAATATCCGATGTAAGTCTAAAGACAAATATGTTGTCATTAAATGCATCAATCGAAGCCGAAAAAGTTGGTGCAACAGGTTTGGGATTTGCCGTTGTATCGCGACAAATAAGGACACTAGCCGATAAGACATCAAAGGCCTCCCAAGATATAGAAAACATTGTTCAGCAAATGCAAAGCTCGGTAAATACAGCCGTGATGGAAATGGATAGTTTTAGTGCCAATATGCGAGATAACTCAGCAACTACTATAGCGACTGCCAAAAAGCTTTCATCAACAATATCAAACATAGAAGCTATTGGACCAAAATTTGAAAATATATCAGCTAGAATTGATGATATGTCAGCAATTGCGGTAAAAATAACCGATGCTATCAAAAATTTATCCCATGAATCATCTGAAATACAAAAAACTTTAAATAAACTATTGTTACAAAATACAAATGCAAAAACTAAAAGTAATGATATAAAACAAATAGGAGAATTCCCACAACAACAAACTCAGCAATGAAATACAAAATAAATAAATTTTTTATATTCTTTGCTATATGGACAGTATTTCTGCCCTCTGTTTATTTTGCTATCTGTATGATAGAAAAATCAAAAGATGCCAAAGTAGTAGTTGCCGATGAATTCTATAAAGCTACGCTAAAAACAATAAGAATGCATATAGAAGATGCACTTAAAGTATGTCAAATAACACAAAGGACAAACATATCAGAATACGAAAGAGCCTCTGAAGCTATAAAAGAAATAATAGTAAAGCTAGGACCTTCACAAATAGATAATAATTTCATATTGGCAAATACATATCATCAAAATAAGCCAGAAGTACTTACCCATTCAGATATTCCCATCATAAAATTTGGCGAGACCACAATAACTCCACAAAAGGATTCATCAGATAACCTATCAGCTAATTGTAAAATTCTAGATTCTTATATACGTACAATAAAAAACGATACAAACATAGACGTATCTATAATGGTAAAAACGAATGATGCTGGGTCAATGCTACGCATAGCTACAACTATATTGCAAAGTGATGGAAAACTATTTTTAGCATCTTCGTTCGATAATACACCTGAAACCCTAGAAATAGCAAGAACACTTCTAGCTCGCCGAACATATCAAGGCATATCTAAGATAGGCGACACATATTATCTGGCTATATACGAACCATTAATAGATCAATATGGTGAAGT
>JAGAOA010000195.1 GCA_017623955.1 Opitutales bacterium | reverse complement strand
ATCGACCATGTTTCAAACAAGCATATTACAAGCAAGTTTTAGAAAACTATACTAATATGGAGCTACTTGGCTTTAATGGTTTGTTGCATATAGACGTTACAAGTGCAATAGTTCCATATCCATGCTTTAATCTATCGCACCCATGTACACGCCAAGACTGTGCATTCTATATGAATCAAATTGGCAAACTTTCCAGAGCATTCTTCGGTGGTTTCACATCAGAAAGTGGCTTCGACCACGTTGCAAACACACTCGACTATGTTCTCTATGTTTGCTCTCGAAACGATATTGTATTAAAAAAAGCAATACCTTTAGCAGACAAAGTTGTACCTCTTTGGCAAATTGTCTATCACGGTATTATTATGAGTACTCCATATTTCTCAACAATAGCATATAACACTAATTCTGTTAGCCCAACAATTAGTTGGCCAATGGCACGTTCTGATAAATCACAAGCAGAACGTCGTTTGAAGAACATCGAATTTGGTGGAAGACTAGCCTACTACGGCTCACTCACAAGCGATTCAGTTTTCCCTAAAGTTGCCGAAGCATATAAAGAATACAAAGAGCTAGCTTATTTACAATTAGAGTTTATGGATAATCATAAAGAAATAGCGCCTAACGTATTTTTAACAGTTTATTCCGATGGCAGTAAAACTGTTGTAAACTACAACAAAAAAGATTTTCATTATAAGGGCGAAACAATTAAAGCGTTAGATTTCAAACTCTATAAGCCTACCGCACAAAAATAAAACTTAATACTACTAAATAAAAAAACTGCAACTTAAGTTGCAGTTTTTATTTTTATTTATTTAAAAATTTTTTATCAATAATAACTTTCTTCGATTTTTTATCTGGCAAATCGTACATTACATCTAGCATTATTTTTTCCATTATAGAACGCAATGCTCTAGCACCTGTACCCATATCTATTGCACGTTGTGCAATTTCTTCAATAGCTTCATCGCTAAATACTAACTTAGCCCCATCAAGAGCAAACAACTTCTGATATTGTTTTATCAAAGAATTTCTTGTGTTCTTTAGAATGTTTACCAAATCATCACGTGACAATTCGGCTAATGATGATACCACAGGCAATCTGCCGATAAACTCAGGAATAAAGCCAAATTTAACTAAATCCTCAGGTTGAACGTCAGCCATTAGTTCTGCTTCAGAAGGCTTTTGATTACTAGCGTTAAAACCTAAAGATTTACCTTCTTTTCTACGTTGAACAATTTTATCTAGCCCTACAAAAGCACCGCCACAAATAAATAGAATATTACGAGTATCTAAACGAATATACTCTTGATCGGGATGTTTACGTCCACCTTTTGGTGGAATATTGCATACCGTACCTTCTAATATTTTTAACAATGCTTGTTGTACAACTTCACCACCAACGTCTCTAGTGATAGAAACGTTTTCCATTTTTCGGCAAATTTTATCAATTTCGTCGATATAAATAATTCCGCACTGAGCTTTTTCCACATTAAAATCAGCTGCACGTAAGAGATTTAGAACTAAATTTTCTACGTCTTCGCCAACATATCCAGCCTCAGTAACATTCGTTGCATCGCCAATAGCGAAAGGAACATTCAACATTTTTGCCAAATTTCTAGCCAAGTAAGTTTTCCCTGAGCCCGTTGGACCAATCAACAAAATATTACTTTTCTCAATTTCTACGCCAGCTAAATCTTCGTCATTTAAATCTGATGTATTCTTTAGTACTTCAGAACGCAAGCGTTTAT
>JAGAOA010000194.1 GCA_017623955.1 Opitutales bacterium | reverse complement strand
TACTTACAGATATTCTCGATGGGAAAAATCCTGGAACTAAATTTTTGGCTTCAAAAAAAATTATAAGTTCTAAAAAACGTTGGTTAGCATACTTTGGTAAAACAATAGCAAAAATCGTTGTTGATGAAGGTGCTGTCAAGGCTTTGCGTAGTTCGGGTGGTTCTTTGTTGCCTGCTGGAGTATGCTCTGTTTCTGGTAAATTCGCAAAAGGTGCAATGGTCGAGATTATAGATGAGTCAACAGGTTATGTAGTTGCTCGTGGATTGGCTGAGGTTGCTTCTACTGAGCTAGAACAAATGCGTAAGCATATTGGTAAGTGTGGGCATAAAGATGTTGTAGTACATCGTGATAATTTGACTTTAATATAGTTATGGATTCATCAAAAATAAAACTTTCAAGAGATGTTCATGCAATGCTCATTCCGTCTGGACTAGAAGTCCTTTTAGTCGCTGGTAATGAGGTGAAAATTACACATCATTTGGGTGGTAATTTTACTGTTCTTGGCGTGTTTGGTATGGCTCGAATTGAAGGTGTTGATGCAGATGCTTTAGGTATAGGCGAAATATCTGCCCCTCCTGAAAATTCTGTTTGTGCAACTGTTCATAAAAAAGAATATGTTTTTGAAGAACCTTTAACTGCGGTATCTGTTGAAGAACTTTGGAACGTTGCAAAAACTGTTTACGATCCAGAAATTCCGGTTAATATAGTCGATTTAGGTCTTGTTTATAGAATGGAATTTGTTGGCGAAGGAAAAGTTGTTGTTGATATGACTTTAACCGCGCCTGGTTGTTCTATGGGTCCGATAATTGCTGATGATTTGCGTATGCGTATCGAAGCATTGCCATCGGTTCGTGAAGCATTAGTAAATATAGTTTGGGATCCTCCATGGAATCAAGATATGATGAGTCAGGAGGCTAGAATGATTTTGGGGTTAGTATAGTTCATTTAAAATTTTCAATTTATTATCAAGGTAAGATTATGAATAAAATTGTTTCTATAGTTTTAGTTCTAGTGACGTCAGTAAGTTTGTCGGCATCTAGTTTATCGTTATCAGGCAGTGATATTTTGGCACCTATCATTGAAAAAAGTGTTATAGATATCGCAAAGAAATCTGGATATGAAGTAAAAACAAATATGAAAGGAACGTACTTAGCTATTCCAGATTTGCTTGCAGGTAAAACAGATATTGCTATAATAGCTAATCCTCTCACGAAGAAACTTCCAGAAGAATTAATAGCATTGCCTTTTGCTTATCAGGCAGCTGTAGTTGTTGTAAATTCAGTTAATCCTATTGAGGAGATTTCTACACGTCAGTTGATTGATATATATTCGGCGAATACAAAACAACGCAGTGAAAATTGGACACAGGTTGGTGTTGATGATGTTAGTTTACGCAATATTGTAGCTGTATGTACATCTTTTTCTGATAATTTAGTTGTAGAGTTATTTAAGTTTGAAGCTCTTGGGGGCACAAATTTAGGTTCGTGGGTAAATATGCTTTCAAAAAAGAGCGATGTATTGAGTTTGATAAAAACAAATAATGCATCTATTGGAATTGTAGGTAAAGCTGATGCTGGTGATATGTTAAAAGTTTTACCCGTATCAAAGTCTGATGGAAGTAAAGCCTATTCCTATAAACCGGATTCTTAAAGTATATTTAATGGAGATTATCCACTTACTTTGCCTTTTTAAATAGTCTTTAAAAAGGAAAATATTGTAAAAATAAAGCCTTTATTAAAAATTTTATTAGATGATAAGATTGCTACGTTGCTGGATAATAGCGATTTCTATTCGGCTCCAAAAAATTCTAGAAAAAAATCAATTTTTGAGCTTGACATTATCAAATAAATCGGCAGTATGTGTCTCCATAATAATTTAAATCTGACGCGGGCGTAGCTCAATTGGCAGAGCGCGACCTTGCCAAGGTTGAGGTTGACGGTTCGAACCCGTTCGCCCGCTCCAGATAAAAAAGGGAAGCTGATAGCTTCCCTTTTTTGTGTTTATTCATTACATAAAACAGCAAAACTTATCACATTGTTGATGTGCAATAGTATTTACAAATGATTTTCGAGGATATTGATTTTACTCTGATGTTATTTGTGCTGTTTGTAGGCGGATAGCTTTTTGTAAACTTTCAAAAGTCATTTCTAGTTGAAGTCCTATACGTCCGCCACTAAAAATTATAGTATCGCAGTTGGTTGCTGTTTCGTCTATTATTGTGGTAAAAAATTTTTTCATACCTATTGGAGAACATCCGCCGTGTACATAGCCAGTTAAGCTTAACAAATCTTTTTGTTTTAACATTTCAATCGATTTTTCAGATACTACTTTTGCGGCTTTTTTTAAATCTAAGCCCTTTGCTACCGGAATTACAAATACATAGTGTTTACCTGTTTTCCCTGTTGTAACAAGGGTTTTGAATACTTTGTCAGGATTTTGCTCAAGTTGTTGGGCAACTTCTACCCCTGATATAGCTTGAGAGCTATCGTATGTATGAGTTTTATACGGAATTTTTATACGCTCAATAATGCGTAAGGCATTTGTTTTTTCTTGCATATAGTAGTTTTGAGGCAAAGTAAAATTTATGTCAAGTAGAATAAGAAAGATGTAAGTTAGATATGTCTAACTTTTTTGCTTGACATTTCCTTTTTTTTACAGAAAATACGTTCATAAAATCTATATTTGAGATGTCATAGGGTTAGCGCGGAGAGCATTTAATTCGTTTTTGCTCTCCGTTTTTGTTCTAAATGAAAATTGCGTAAGCTATCTTCGTCGGCACTCATATTACAAAAAACGCTCACGTTTTTTTGTGAAAAGGTCTTGCAAGTTTTGAATGTAGCTGTTGTAATAAGTGAGATTGGATTAGAATAATGCTGGAGTTTGTAAAAATAAGCAATTTGGCTTTGATGAATAACGAAACTGTTGAGTTTTCGAAAGGCTTTACAGTTGTTACTGGTGAGACTGGAGCAGGTAAGAGTGTATTGCTTGGCGCACTTGCAATATTGGCAGGTAATAGAGTCGGTAAAGAGGTTGTTGGTAATTATGGCGATCACTGTGTAGTGCAGGCTCAGTTGCTGTTTGATGATTGCCAAAATATAAATTCTTTTTTAGAAGAAAATGCTCTACCTCTTTGTGAAGAAAATGCATTGGTTTTATCTAGAACAATTTCTAAAACAAAATCAGCACGAGTTACTATAAATGGGGCTATTACAACGCTTGCTGTTCTTTCAAAGCTTGGTCAGTTATGGATAGATTTTCATGGTGCGAATGAACCACAAAAACTTTTCTCAGAAAAAAATCAGTTGCATATGTTAGATGCATTTGCACATAATCAAGCAGAGCGTGATGCTTATTTACAAACATACAGTGAGTATGCAAGAATGCTTAGAGAAATAGATTCTGTTAAGAACTCAAAAAAACTATCCCCCGATGAAATAGAATTTTTGCGTAAACGCATCGCAGAAATTGAAAATTTAAATCCATCGAAAGAGTCTATTGCCGAGCTTGAAGAACAATCTAAGCTTGCTGAGATGTCGAGTGAGATTGTCGAGAAAGCTTCTGAAATTTCATCGATGTTGTTGTCTGAAAATGGGGCATCTAGTATGTTGGCATCTGCAAATAGATTGGCATCTAGTTTGGTTAATGTCTCAGACAATGCAAGGAGTTTATATGAACGTGTGTCAAGTGCTTCAATCGAGATAGTCGATATTGCTCAAGAATACGAAAGTATGGCTCGCAGTTGTAATATGTCGGCAGGACAAATAGAACAAATCCGCCAACAAATGTCGGTGTGGATTTCTTTGGGACGCAAATATGGTGCAAGCGTTGAAGATGTTTTATCGGCAAAAGATGAAATGAAACATCGCATAGAAATGCAGTCAGATATAAAAGCATCGTTAGATAAATTAGCGTTTGAGTCTGATAAGCTTCTGAAAACCTTGCAACCTCTAGCAGAAAAAGTCTATAAAACGCGTAAAATGGCAGCCGATAAATTGTCTAAAAACGTGTGTGTATTGTTAGAAAGGTTGGGCTTTAAACGTCCGCGTTTTGAAGTAGAATTGCAGAAGTCGCAAGTACCATCTTCTGAATGTCAAAGTTCGTGTTCTTTTAGGTTTTCTGCAAATGTAGGGCATGAGCCTTTGGAGCTAGCGAAAATTGCTTCAAGTGGCGAGTTGGCACGCGTAATGCTTTCAATAAAGACTGTTTTGGCAGAACAAGATTCAACTCCGGTGCTTGTCTTTGATGAAGTCGATTCTAATGTAGGCGGCGAAATTGGTAGTGAAGTTGGTGCTCAGTTGGCAAAGCTTGCAAAGAAACATCAAGTTTTTTGTGTTACTCATTTGCCTCAAGTTGCATCACAGGGAGATAATCATTTGGTTGTGATAAAGACTCAGACCGATACATCTACATCGGTATCTATAAAATCATTGACAGAAAATCAGAACGAACGCATTTCTGAAATTGCAAGAATGCTTGGCGATAGAAATGGCGATACTGCCATAGAAATGGCAAAAAAACTTTTACAAAAACATATATAACATACATAAAAAATTTTTTTAATGGCGAAGAAAAAACAAGTTGAAAAGTTAGGCGAAGTAATAGGAAAAAGTCATCCTTTTTTAGGGGGCACATTGTTATTGTTGGGCATAATTATGCTCGTTTCAATACTGGGTTATGGCGCAGGTCAAGAAGTGTTGTTTAAACATTATTTTGAACCATTTTTATCTTCTACAGAGAGTGGAGGAAATCATATTTGTGGTAAGTTGGGTGCTACATTGGCTCTTCTGTCCATGCTAATATTGGGAGCTGCATCGTATATGTTGCCTCTATATGTTTTGTGGTTTGGTATTAGATGTTTGAGTAGAAGAGCTGTAATTATAACGAAGTGGGAGTCTGTTTGCGTTGTTATAGGTATTGTTTCATTGGCGGTTTTATCTATCGTTTTTCAGGATTTTCTCGGTACTAGTGCTCCAATTCAAAATGCCCATTTCCCTTGTGGTTGGGGTGGAAAAATAGGATATGTAATATACGAAAAATTAACTAAAGTATTACTAGATACTACTGGTAATGTTCTCGTTTTTGGTTCAATATATTTGACTGCATTGTTTGTAGTTTTTGTAGATAGTCCAATAGACGCAGTAATCGAAATGGGAAATGGCATAGTGTGGATGGCTAAGTTAATATGGAAATTTATTATTTCAATGTTTATAACAGTGCTATCGTTGCCAAAAATTTTGATAGAGTCATTATTCAAGCGTCGGAAAGAAGATTTTGATGCATCCGATATCAATGTGGATAATATCAATCTAAACGAACAAGAATCTAAAAAAGCAAAAGTAGTTACAAGTTCAGATAGTGCTGATGTAAATCCAGATATCGATATAGATGAGTTATCAATGTTTGCAGAGGAGATGGGGCATTCAATTCCAACAGATAAAAAGAATACAGCAGAGCTAGTTGCAGTTGTAGAAGACTCTAAAATAAATGATATTGCTGAAGAATTGCAAACAGATGATGATTTTGAAACATCAGACGTAAATGTTGTAGACTTCACAGGTATAGAGATAAAACTTCCAGAAATTCAAAATAATAATTCTCAAAGCGAGTCTAAAGTTTCACAAGAGACTTCACCTGAAATATTAGAAGAAGTGAAAGTAATTTCTTCAGAAGAGTCTGAGAAATTATCGCAAGTTGATGTATCGATAGACAAGTCTTCTGAGAGGAAGCGTAAGAATAATAAGTACGTATTTCCGTCGTTGAAATTGTTAGTTATGCCTGAGAAGAAGGATGACGTAACAAAAGAGAATTATTTGGAACGAATGACTGAAATCATAAATGTCATAGGTCAATTTGGAGTAAAAGTGTTACCAGGAGAAGCTTTTTCAGGTCCAGTAATTACTCGTTACGAAGTTCAACCAGCTCCTGGGGTAAAGATAAGTAGAATTACAAATCTAGAAGATGATATTACCGCTGGAATAAAAGCGGAAAAAGTTCGTATGATTGCACCAGTTCCAGGTCGAGGAACTGTCGGTATAGAAGTTCCTAATAAGAATCGTTTAAATGTATCGATGCGAGAAATATTGGAATCTAAGCAATGGCGTAATAATTCTTATGAAATACCAATAGCCTTGGGCAAAGATGCAACAGGTGTGCCAATAGTAGCGAATCTCAAAAAGATGACTCATGCTTTGATAGCAGGTTCAACAAATTCAGGTAAAAGTGTTTGTATAAATACAATTATTATTTCAATGTTATATAAGATGTCGCCAGAGGATTTGCGATTGATTATGATAGACCCTAAAATGGTTGAATTACAAGGCTACAACACTGTTCCACATATGTTAATTCCCGTAGTGAGTGATGTAAAAAAAGCGGCGGCTGCACTAAAATGGCTAACAGGGGAAATGATGCGTCGTTATAGTATATTCAAGCAAAGTGGAGTTAGAAATATTGATGGTTTTAATGCAAAGATTTTAAAAGATAAGGAGGATATGGCAAAAGCTGATGCTGAATTTGCTTCAATGTCTCCAGAAGAGCGTCAGGCTGCACTTCAAGCAAGTTCTGAAATTGACTCTATCGATAAGGTCGATATTCCCAAAGAAAAAATGCCGTATATAGTTTGTATTATAGATGAGCTTGCAGACTTGATGAGTGTTGTTGGTAAGGAAGTAGAGCAGTATATTGCCAGAATAACTCAGTTGGCACGTGCAGCAGGAATTCATATGATAATAGCAACGCAACGTCCTGATGTTAAGGTTATAACTGGTATGATAAAAAATAATCTTCCAACGCGAATAGCATTTAAAGTTACATCGCAAATAGATAGTAGAACAATTCTAGATAGTAAAGGCGCTGAAAGTTTAATTGGGTGGGGCGATATGTTGTTCCTAAATAATGGGGCACCTGACGTAGTTCGTGCACAAGGTGCGTATTTATCAGACGAAGAAATTGAAGCCGTAGTAGAAGCATTAAAAGTAAATGGAGAACCTCAATATGCTGAAGATGTTCAAGCTCAAATCGATGCATCGGATGAAGATGATGATGAAATTGGCGAAGGCGAAGGTGGTAAATATAACGATCCCATGACAGTAAAGGCAATAAATGTAATTCGTGTTGCTGGTAAAGCATCAACATCTCTATTACAACGCAAATTAGGTATCGGTTATGGTAGAGCTGCCAGAATTATGGATGAACTTGAAGATAATGGTTTGGTAGGTCCTGATAATGGCTCTGGTAAACGCGATTTGTTTTTAGATTAGAAACTTATCAAAAAAAGACTTTACCAAATTGATATTTTCCTTTTAATAGGGTAGTTTAATAATTTTATATGAAGCAAAGAACAATAGCAAAAGAGGTAACTGTTAGCGGTAAGGCTCTGCATAGTGGTGCAGAGGTGTCTCTTACTATAAAGCCTGCTCCTGAAAACACTGGTATAGTCTTCAAGCGTACAGATGTGTTTGGAAAACCAGAAATCAAACCACATATTTCGCTTATTTCATCTGATCTTGTTCGCAATACAGGCGTAACTTCTGGGCATATCAAGCTTCATACAATTGAACACGTTTTGAGTTCGATGTCGGGTATGAACATCGATAATTGTATCGTTGAAATGAATGCAGGAGAACCTCCTATTATGGATGGTTCTGCAAAGGCATTTGTAAAAATGATAAAAGAAGCTGATGTAGTTGAGCAATCGGCAGATGTCGAGGTTTTTGAACTTAAAGAACCTGTGTCGATAACCGATGGAAATCGCTCGGTAATTGCACTTCCATATTCTGAAGGATTGAAAATTACATGTACGTCGGCAGATGATAGAGGTACACATACACAACATTTATCTATTGATATAGATCCTGATTCATTCGAAAATGGAGTTTCTTCGGCAAGAACATTTACCGTTTATGAAGATATTGAACCTCTCTTGAAAATTGGGAAAATTCAAGGCGGAAGTTTGGATTCTGCAATAGTTATAAAAGGCGATAAAATACTCTCGAAAGAGCCTTTGCGTTTTAAAGATGAGTTTGTGCGTCATAAGATTTTAGATATAATTGGCGATATCGCACTCTTAGGTGTTAAACTTAAAGCTCATATAATAGCAGCTCGTACGGGGCATTCTCTAAATGCTAGATTGACTGCAGAAATCTACAAACAAATGTTAAAGTATAAGAGCGATACATCTAAAAAAGTAGAGAAGAAAGTCGCTAAGAAAGAGCAGGTAGTTGTATCTACGGAAACTACTTTAGATACGCGTAGAATTTTAGATTTAATAACACATCGCTATCCATTTGTATTAATAGACCGCATAGAACAAGTTATAGATGATACAGAAGTAATAGCTATAAAAAATGTAACAATTAACGAACCTTTCTTTCAAGGTCATTTCCCTGGGAACCCAGTAATGCCAGGCGTTCTTCAACTTGAAGCAATGGCTCAAGCTGCTGGCATTTTGATGTTTAAACGCATAGATGGTTCTGACAAACTTGCATTTTTTATGAGTGCAGATAAAGTTAAGTTCCGCAAAGCTGTAAAACCAGGAGATCAGTTAAGAATCCATGGTGTCATTACTAAAAATCGTGGGAACAAGGTAATTTGTGCAAAAGTTGAATGTTCTGTTGCTGATAGCGTTGTAAGTTCAGCAGAATTAATGTTCTCTATTTTAGATGTAAACGAAGCTCCCTAGAAGGAAATTTATGGCAAAAATTCATCC
>JAGAOA010000193.1 GCA_017623955.1 Opitutales bacterium | reverse complement strand
CCAGCAAGTAACTTTGTAGTGTCGTATGCAAGTTCAAACATTGGCGAAGTTGCAGACTTCTGTTTCTTCAATTTTGATATGTCGGCAGATAACGCACCTTACACGATTGAAGATTATCAGCAAGGCAAACCTATTCCACCAACTTTGTTAAGGGGCAGTGTAACTCCCGATTGGGATAATCCAAGCTATTCATCGATGCTTTCGGGAAATTTTGAACGTGATGGCGAAAACATCGATGCAACAATTTCTAATGGAGGTTCAACTACACCAGAAATTCGTTTTAATTTTAGTGGGAAAAAAGGTGATATTGTTCGAGTAAAAAGCAACATAACATTTTCGGCTATAAATGGAAGTATTGAGAATGCAACCGTTTCTTTGAGAAACAGCTCAAATGGATTAGCATCAAACGCTTTAGTTATCTTATCTGAAACAGAAGGTACTTTGATTGCAACAGAAGATTTTACGAGATTACGATTGCAAGTTGTGGCATCGCAAACGCAAGATGAAATCTCGTTCTCAGGAACACTTTCCGTTGAAGTAAATGGAACACTTTTAGCACTCGAAGATTACACATTTAATGGGGAAGTCTTAGACTACTCAGGCAATGGCAGACACGGCACTATCAGCGGGGCTGTCGCAGGAGACAACGACAGAAAAGTTGAAACACTTTTTGAAAAAATTTCAGCAAGAATAGCAAATCAAACAAATGGATAACAAAATATGAATAAAGTAAAAATAAACTCTTTAGTAGAACTTGAAGTAGAACAGATAAAAATCACAGGCAAGATTTTTGTCGGTGGCAAAGAGCTTTCAGCAGGCGTTAACAAAACGCTAGATAGTTCGGTTATTCAGCAACTGCCAAGCGAAGTAGTCGCAGGGCTGACTGCATACGCATTCGGTCAAGATTACTCGGCAGAGCAGTTATTAAGCATTGCTGAACAACTGAAGGCAGTAGCAGAACAAAAGCAAGCGGAAGCAATGAAAGAAGATGCTTAGCCAAAAGGAATAGATTATGAATAACGAACAACAAAATATGTCACACTTTATAGGTGGCGAGGATGTCGAAATTTCAACTGAAATCAATGGCAAAAAATCGGTATTGGTAAAATGTTTACCAGTGCGTTGTTTTGCTGAATATGCATCGATAATCGACATCGAAGTTGAACTCATTGCATTAGCAACAGACCTCACTGCTGATCAGATAGACTCGCTCACTCCAGATGACAGCGGTAAAATCTTCAAAAAGATTCACGAGTTGAATTTTGAGCCTTTTACGGCGTGGCTGAAGAGGAAGGTGGCAGCCAACAGACTCAAAGCCCAAGCCTTTGGGATAGACCTTCCGAAGAACGAGAACGAAAACAATGGCAGTCTTTCTGCAGAACAGTAGCGTGGATTGTCGCCAACACGGGTATGACTTGGGATGACGTTTTAGACCTTTCACCAGTGCGTTTAAAATACGTTGCAAGTGCTGTGCAACGCCGAAGAATGTACGATAAACTTGCAATATTTGAAGCTCAAGCCGCACTCATAGACGAAAATTCCCTCAGCGGATTAAATTCTGAACTGAGGGATTTGGAAAGGGATTAACGATTATTTAAATCGTCAAGAAAGGTAGATGTTAGTTTGTAATCAAAAATCTTATCAAAAACATAAGCCATTACATAGACTACGAAAGGTAATCCAAGTAGTATAAGTGTTTTTATAAGGATGTCAGATATGTTTTCCATTTGTTTTCTTACGTAAGTATCGCACAAAATTTTCATAAATCAACAAAAATCGAATAATTTTTTATGGCAGATGATAAATATAGAATTGAAATAGAAATAAAGACAAAAGCAGAAGAAGCTTTGAATGCCACAAAAGAATTAAAATCTATGTTCCAAGGCTTCTACATGGAGCTTGGGGCAATGGGTGCACGTTTGGCAACTCAAATACCGAACGTGATTACTGCGTCAATCAAAGCTTTTGGCGAGGAAGAGGTAGCGGTTCAAAAGTTATCTGCAGCAATTCGTGCCAATGGTGGAGATGTTTCGGCAGTAGTTCCAATCTTCAAAGAATTTGCCTCTGAAATGCAACGTGCCACTGTTTTTGCTGACGACCAAATTTTAGCAATTCAAGGTGTAGCGACTTCGATGGGTGTTTTGCCCGAACAAATGCAACAAGTAATCCAAGGTGCCATTGGGCTTTCTTCGGCATTAGGTATGGACTTGCAAACGGCTACTCGTGCTTCATCTGCTGCGGTACAAGGCAAAACCGAACTTCTTACCCGATACATTCCAATGCTTTCTGAATGTAAAACCGAAGAAGAGAAATTTGCAAAAGTTCAAGAACTTTCGCGTTCGGGTTTTGCACAAGCAAAGGCTGAAGCTGATTCTACACTTGGCAAATTGAAACAATGTGCAAATGCATGGGGCGATCTATCGGAAGTTATAGGCGGACTGTTTGCACCTGTTGCAACCGATGTCGCAATGCTTTTGAAGTCGATGTGCGAATGGCTTTCAAGCAATAAGACAGAAGCTTCTCTTTTGACTGGAACTCTTGCGACAACTGCAGTTGCACTTTCATTCGCAAAAATTGGAGGTCTTGCTAATGTTGCAGGGTTAATGAAGAATCTGGCATTTGCGATAATGGGTGTAAAAGGAGCTTCAGACGCTCTCAATCTTTCGATAAAGGCGAATCCGATTGGGTTTAGTCTTACTGTCGCAGCGACAGCATTGACTGCCATTACTTCAGCATATTCTTACTTCAAGGGCAAAGCTGAAGAAACCTACAAAGAAAACATCAAGCAATCAAAGGAATATCGCGATGCTCTTGATGCTGAAATGGATTCTATCAAGCAATGGGGGCTTTCGTACGATGCAAATAATAAACGCGTAAAAGAACTCAACAAAGAAATTGCCAAATACGAAACCCTTTTAGAACAATCAAAAACCCGTGTATTTGGCGAAAGCTTGGAAGAACTAACTACAAGAACTGACAACTACAAAGCAAAAATTGAAAAGTTGCGTGAAGTTTTAGGTGTTCTTTCAAGTGCTCAAGAACTCAACAAGCTCGCTTCTGACCGCCAAAGAGAAGCTTTGAAAAAGTCTGAAGAAATTTTGAAAAAGAATGCCGAAGAATTAGAAGCGGTAAAAACAAAAACTTCCGAACTTGAATATGTCCGCAAGCAATACAAAGACACTGAAACTCAAATTGTAAATCTCGACAATGAATTTAAGACAGGCAATATTGCTGTTTCTGAACGTGTTGCAAAGGCTTCGGCACTTGCTTCTGCAAGAAAACAGCTTGTATCTTTGGCACAACAGGAACTTTTGTTGATGTTAGAAATCAACAAAGCAGATCACGAGACAAAGAAAACTTCTGCTTTGCAAAACCAATATGCTCTTGAGAAGCAAATTGCAGAAGCCGTATCGAGTGGAAATGTTGAAAAATCAAAAGAATTGCAAAAGGAACTTGCAAGTGTACATGCACATCAACAAAAGCTTGAACTTGCAAACACTTACTTTGATTCGCTAAAAGCTGCTGCAAAAAGTCAAGATGACATCAGTAAATTACAAAAAGAGGCAAATGCTTATGCCGATTCAATGCTGAAGAAAAAAGAAGCCGAAGCCCAGACAGAAAAGTGGTTGAACTCTGAAAGTGAAAAGTCGAAAGAAAATCAACGTTCACTTGATTTGGAAATTTTGCGTGCGAGAGCATCGGGAAATGAGGCACAGGCAAAAGAGCTTGAAGGTAAACTACGAATTGCCCAACTCACAAACGAAATCTTCGAGGCATCTCGCAAAGAAGGTATGAGCAAGCAAGAACTTGTTAATTTGCAAGATTCCGCTTCAAAACAGGCTCAAGAACGCTACAATCTTGAAAAGTCTATAACCGATGAAACGGAGCGTCAGAACCTTGCAAAGAACGCTCAAGCCAAGATTGAAGACATCATTATTGCAAACAAAATTGAACAGCTAAAAGCCGAAGGTAAACTCGCCGAAGCAAAGGAACTTGAGCAAGAACGCGAAATTAGACGCACTCTTGCAGGCTTGGGTGATGCAGTATCGGACGACGACAAAAAGAAGCTCGGCAATATGATGCGTCAGACAAACGACTTCAGGGCTGGAGCCGATGGCGGATTTTCAAGAAGTGATTCTTTTGGTGGAAGTTCGTTTGATCGTTCAACATCTTCCGCAATATCTCGCAAAAATTCGCTGATGTCGGTCGGAAAAGACAGCGGTTTTGGAGACAGAACAACGCTAGTTTCCGGAGGGATATCTCGCAGAACGGGCAGACCTGCCACAGTATCGGCAAAGTATG
Organism: Opitutales bacterium; assembly: GCA_017623955.1. The sequence continues at coordinate 5,773 of JAGAOA010000193.1, read as the reverse complement.
CAGGGCTTTACAGCGAATATCAACAAGCAAAGAAAGCAGGAACCGCAAAAGATGGTTGGATTGCTTTCAGAGAACAAAGCACAAAGCAAAGTCCACAGCAGAAACAATCTACAAACAAAACAAGAGTTCAAGCTGGAGCATTCTTAGATAAGGTCGAAAAAACATCTAAATCCATGACTGCAAAAATGGGTGGCGACTTGAAAAACACGGTTGATAAAGTCGGCAATAATACTCCGCAAGCAAAACAACCGAAAGCTGAAGAGAAAAAATCTGATGAGCCACAGAAAAAACCGTCAACACCGGCTCAACAGAAACTTCAGCAACGTGGAGCTTTCGATGTCGACGGCAAAAAGGCTTCGGGCGGAAATGTCCAAGAGAAAATTTTAAAAGTGGTTTGCGAAATCGCAAAGCATGTGAAAGTTCAATCCCAACTCTAGGCAAAACCGCATCGCCGCATTTGCTTATGAAATGAAATTTTTGAAAGGAAAAGTGAAAGATGAATTTTAGAAAAAATTTCATAAGCAAATGCTCTCGGGCATCATTTGGTTTTGCTGCGGACTGCAGGGCTACAGCCCAGCTACGCCTTGCAAAACGCAAATCCTGCCTCGAGCCCTGCGGTTTTGCACTGCTTCCAACACGAAGACAATCTAAAATTTAACCCAGATGAAAACAGAAAACGATATGACTTCATTGCTTGAGATGTTCCAACAAGCTCTATGTTGGAACAACAAAAGCGTGAGGTTTGCATTAGGATTTGCGTTTTATGAGGCGTAGCGTGCTAAATGCACGTGAGTCCGAAATAAAACCAAATGATAATCAAACCGCTTTGCCATTTGGATTTTTTCTAAATTGCGAAGCTTTTACGCTAACTTTTAAACAAAAAATCCAAATCCAAAGGGCAAAGCCCTCACGCTTTTGAAACCGCAACAGTGGCGTGTCCACACAACTTTGAGAATATGAATGATGATTTTTTTGACAACAAGAAATATGTAGGTAAATGGACACCTGTTTACTATTTTGCCGAATTAGGCGATACCGATAATTTCTTTATCGAGCTCAAGTATTTTATCAACAAAACACACTATTTGAAAACAAAGTCAGACGTCGGAACAGCACTTGACTTCGATATGCTCGACTACGACGGTATCGGAGTGTTCGCAGGTATTCCAGAAACAACGCTTGAGATGTTGAAGAATCGAAATTACAAGCTCGCGTTTGTAAGCGACGGAATCGAGTATAACGACGATGGCGATTTGCTTATCGTATCCGAGACGTATTCATACGCCCCGAACAAAGAATACATCAGCTACGAAAACGACATTGTCCCAATCTGGGGCTTAAAAGATGTAGGAGCGTTGGGTTTATCTACTGTTATTTTGGGACGTGGTAATAACTGTAGAACAACTATTGAATGGCATACTTTGTTAAAAGTTGCAGATGTCACTAAGTTTTCAACAGGCGATAAAGTTTCAGTGTTGGCAAAAGCTTCGTTTGCAAAGCGTGGAATAAATAATGTTCTAACTGGGATCGTTTACGAAACATACGAGCTTCTAACGCCTAATGCCGTAACAATCGTGAGTATTGATACCCCCAATAGAATAATCGAATTAGATCGTCCTCTCGCAGATATGTCGTGGTCAATAGGAAATACACTTCACACGTCGCACTCATATAAGGAAATTCCAGATCACTGTTACGAGTGTTTATGGGGAACAATATCTATCGATTCAAAGTGGAATGTTGGAAATACAAATCTAAACTATCGAATACACTCGATGTCGGTAAAGAAAGTCGACAGTTCAAGACCATTTAAACGACGAGACCGCCAAACAAAAACAACAACATCGTTCCATTCAGAATATCCTAATGATGTCCCTAAAATTGTAGTTCCACAATTAGGTGACGGATCTGAATTAGATGTTATATCAAAGTCGACAACACCATCAATACGCCAGTGGAAGGAATATATAAAAGCAGAAAAGCTATTTGTTTATACAGAACCAACAATCGAATATGACGAAATAAATAAATTATATAAAATGATAGTAAAGGAGACTAAGTGTATATGAGTGAAATGACTGAAGCAGAAAAATTAGAAAATAATCAACTACCAAATATTGTTGCAGTATTGGCGGAGCAATGGGGAATTTCAAAAGATGCGTTTGTTAAAATGGTCGAACAATATGAAAACCGCAAAAACAATACAACTGATATAACATTGTCGTTGCCTGAAGAAACTGTAGAATTTCTTGGAGCTATTCTAAATGCAGATGGGATTACCATAGATAACGCAACGATGGCAAAATGGATAGAATATCAAGTCGATACAGTTTACTCTGAATATGAAACAGCCGACCGTCTTAAACAATAATATGAAAGCCCTCTGCAATACACTTGCAAGGGCTTTGCAATTTGAAGGAAAATAGCGATGTTTTTATTTAATTTTCCAACTCTTACTTCATTTTTCCAAAATCAAACTTCGCGATACAATATAACATTTATTGATTTATCATCTTATTGCGATAGTCATTAAATAAGGAAATTTTCTTATTATAAAAATCAACTGCATGCGTATTAGCAACAGCAACGACTTCACGCGAGGCAAACATTTTTTCAAGCTCTTCGATAGATGCTTTTCCAACTACATATGCGGCACTCATAGCACCGCCTAATGCCGAAGAATTAGCAGATGATTTTGATACATAAACTGTACTATTGAAAACATTTGCCGCACACTGAGCCATTGCCCTACTTTTAGATGCACCACCAGTAAGCAAAATTTTATCGACATCAGCCTTAAATGCTTCTGCTTGCAAACGCATATTGAACATCTGAGCTTCAATAAACAAACGTACAACATCTATTGGTGCTAACTGAGACTTATCGCCAATATAAGTTGGCGCATTCGATTTTATTTTTGGTGTAATTTCATCACAATAGTATGGCATAATTAAATGACTTTCATCATTAGGCTCATAGCCATCAAAAGAATTGTCAAAAAACTTCCAATCTATTCCTAGCTCGTTTTTCAAAGCTTCGCGAGCTAATGAACCATTGCGAAAACACGCTAAGTTCATATATGCTCCTCGAGGATTTCCAAAAACATGAGCGCCCGCAACCGGAGAATAATTTTTATTTGCACAAAAGAATGTATCACTCGTACCCAAGCTTATAACTGCATTTCCCCCACCTGATGCCCCGATACCTACAAGGCTCGATGGATTATCACCTGTGAAAACAACAACTTGGGTATCGGAAGAAAATCCGTAGTGTCTACAAAAATACTTGCCAATATTACCAACAACCGACATAGGTTTTTGCAATACAATTTTGCTTTCTAATTCTGGGGCTGTTGCCGACAACATCTCAGTATCCCACTTAAATGTTGATAAATTTAGCAAATTCATTCCCGATGCATCACACCAATCAATTGGACAGTCTGCATTGCAAAGAACTGAACATATAAACGAAGAATTCAAATGTATGCGTTTTGTAGCCTTGTAAACTTCGGAATTTTTCTGAAAAACTTTTTTAATTTGCGCACCTGTAAAACGTTCTGTTTGCAACGAACCAGTTTTTATAACAACAGCATCTACACCAATTACACTTTCAACTTCTTTACACTCGGCAGATGTAGATGTATCGAGCCATACTGGTGCTTCTAACTTACTTAAATAGGGTTTTAACACTTTAGAAAGTTCGCCCTTATTGGCAGTAGAAAACTTGGCAAAAACATCGGTTGAATTTAACCACACACTTGCATGTTGTTGCCCTGCTCCACCGATAGCTTTGATATCAGAAAGATTTACTTTTGAAGAAAGCTCATCAAAAAGAATATCAAGAGCATCAACCCACATTTGTGGATACGACCACACTTCGCCTAATTCGCCGTTTACTACGCCTGATGTAGTTTTGTATTCGGGCAAACGTTCATCAAAATTTATTGATGATGAAAAAATTTCGCCACTATTTATATCTATTACCATTCCAGTAAGCGATTGCGTACTGGCATCGATGCCCAAATACAAATTATTTCCCATATTATTTTCCTGATATTATTCTTTGTGCAGCTTTTGCATATACGGAGTTTTCAGAAGTATAATATTTCAGTTTAGCATACAACTTTTGCTTCTGATTTTCATTGCAACGCGAAAGCGAAAAATTTGCGATTTTTACGTATATTCCCAACTCTTTAACAGATAAACTTTTAAAACTATCGACAATTTTATTTGCTGTTTTTTCAGCACCAACTACCTCCAAGGATGATAAAAGCAAAGCTTTATAATTTTCATCTGCAGATGACAACTGTTCTAACAATATATTTTCGGCTTCAGATACCTTGGCGAGTTTTACTGCTTTAACAGCCAAAACATTCTTAGCTTTTACTTCTGACAAAATTACATCTGTTGAGTTTGCACAAATTGCCAATGGTTGTTCAGAAATTGTAGGATGCTTTTTCATTATCGATACAATTTTATAGGCACAATCTTTTCCACCAATTCTAGCCAAAGCATAACACACTGCAGATGCTTCGGCTTCTGATTTAGGATTTGTCTTCAACAAAAATTTTTTATTTCCGTTGCAATTGCCCATATTGCGTAAGAAACCAATCTCGTTACAACAAAGTTTTGCTTTTGCACAACATACCATTTTCTGATATTTCATTTGCAATGCACTTTTGGCTACTTGAGAACCCATGATTGCAAGTTTATTGATTGCATCGAATGAATCGTCATAACAAGCCAAAGCTAATACTGAAGCTGGGGATTTATCCATTTGCTCGAAAGCCATTTTTTCTATAATATTACGCGATTCTGGAGCTTTTAATCTGCCTAATGAGTATATAATCCCCTCGCGTATTCTCGGACGCGTTTCTGTTTTCAATGCAACCATTAAAGAACATACATCGCCTTTTTGCTCAAGCTCCAATCTGGCGTTGTCTGCCTGATAAATATCATCTACTTTAGTTACTTGCTCTGCGTTATTGACACGTACACAACCGCCCATAGCAAACAAAGCCAATATTGATGTTAATAATAAAAAAATTTTCATAATTAAACTCCCAAGAAATAAGGTGCTCTACGTGGTCGAGAAAGCATAGACGATGCCTGTTTATTGTTTAAAACTTTTTCGGTAACAGGATCCCACTTTACATGAGCATTTAAACGATTTGCAATCGACATCAAATGACAAACAGTTGCACTGCGATGCCCTACTTCGACTGGACTTACATTTGTTTTTCCAAAACGAATTGCATCAATAAAATCTCTTCTATGATTATCTGAAACAGGTAAGCGTACATCGGAAGATTTGCGTGCAATATTCTTTATAAGAGGATTACTACAATCAAGACGAGCATTGCGACTTACAAAAATTTCACCTTCATCGCCTATAAATCTTATCATATGCTTATTTGGAATTGGAGCATTGACAAACACTGAAACTCCATTTGCATAACGATAATGTCGATATGGTGAACCATCTGAATTTGCTGGATAAAAATCGGTAGGTCCAGAATTATCCATACCTAATGCCCACTGAATTATATCGAAGTGGTGTGCTCCCCAATCGCCATCTTTACGTTGTCCATAATCATAAAAACAACGCCATCCTTTGCTATAATTACCCAATACTCTGAAAGAATTATACGGATACCACTTTGTAGGTCCAAGCCACATATCGTAATTAAAGCCTTCGGGAATTGGTTCTTCTGGTAGATTTTCTGGAGCTGGAGGAAAGACTCCAATCTGCGTATCAATCTGTTTTACGTTAC
>JAGAOA010000192.1 GCA_017623955.1 Opitutales bacterium | reverse complement strand
GGCCGATATAGAAAACTGACTGACGCTGAACGTGCAGCGAGAGATGCTGCAAAAGCAGGAGTGAAAAAATGATTAGACAAATACCAAAAAAATCAAAGGTAAACTTTACCGTATGGAAGAACTACGGAATTATTGATGTGTTGCTAATGGCGTTGTTTGCTGGTATTGGCATACTGATTGCAATTAGTAACTTGCCGAGCAAGTGGATTGTGGAAATAATCTATATCGCGCTTGTTCTCATCTTGTTCCGCGGTGACGATGATATTAAAATTTATGAAATCTTCCAAAATGTTCTCCGTTACTTGCTTGGTGCCAAGAAGTACGGTAACGGCGTGAAAAAGCACACAAGAAAAAATAGCATTGATTTGCTGATGCCACAGACTGGTATTGCAGAAGACGGTGTGATTGAGTATGACGGTTTATATTATGCTGGCGTACTTTCGGTGTCTTCGATTGAGTTTAGATTGTTAGACGAGTATTCACAGGATAATAAGGTTGAACAGTTTGCAGCAATCTTAAACCGTTTATCTACCGAACAACAAGCACAGATTGTCAAAATCGACCGACCGATTAACTTCGATAAAATTAGCGACCATGTAAACAATAAAATCCAAACGTGCGACAAGGAAGATAAAGTACGCCAAGTTTTGTTGGAATCCCGTCTAGCACAACTTGACGCACTAAACAATGTTGTCAAACAATACCGACCATTTTATTATCTTGTGTTATTTGATGATAACAAAGAATCATTGCAAAGCACACTTGATAATGTAAAGATGTCTTTACAGCAAATGGGCTTGTCCAGTGAACAACTTGGACAAAAAGATGTGGCCGTATTTTTGAAATACTGCTACACGCGTAATTTCGATGAACGCGAAATTGACAAACTTTCCCCGGATAAATACTTGGAATGGGTAAAGCCAAACAGTATCCAGTTTAGCGCTTTTGGCGCCAAAGTAGATGATATTGAAACTGTTACTATGGCTGTGGCCGATTATCCGTTAAATGTTGATAACGCTTGGGGAAGCGGTTTGTTTAACATTGACAACACCAAAGTAGTTTTGACTATTAAACCGACTAACAAAGACAGGGCCATTAAGCGCATTGATAAAGTTTGTACCGAAATCGAAGCGCGTGAAAATGTCACAAAGTATAGTGAAATTATTGGTGGTGGAACACACATTGACACAATGGCTGAGTTGCTAGTGGATTTGCAAAACGGCAACGAAAGTCTTTTCGATTGTACTATTTCGGTCACCGGGTTTAACTATGGAAACAAAGACCAGCAAGCATTCCGTAAGGATTTGCGCGCTGATATTGCCAGGGGTGGCTTCCGTACAACTTATCTCGGCTTTCGTCAAATTGACGGTATCATTTCGTCTTCGATAACGCGCCGTAACCGTTTGTGTCGTTACGAACGCGGCATTAACAGCAAGTCGTTAGCTGCTGTTTTCCCGTTTATCTTTACGTCGATTATTGACGAAAAAGGTTTGCCACTAGGCCACAACAATTACCCCGTATTGCTTGACCCTTGGAAGCGCGACTATAATCATACAAACAGCAATATGACGATTTACGGCAAGTCTGGGGGCGGTAAAAGCTATTTTACCAAAACACTTTTGTCAAATTTGCATTCCGATAATTGCAAACTCTATGTGTTGGACCCAGAGAATGAATACGATGTAATGGTAAAAAATTATAGTGGCAATATGGTAGATGTTGGCTCGGCTGTGACTGGTCGATTGAACCCATTCCATATTTATGGAATGTTGACTGATAACGGAGAACCGGCACCAAGTGATGTTGTCTTCACTAACCATTTACGCTTCTTGGAAAGTTTCTTCAAAGTCGCAATTCCAGACTTGAATAAAGACAGCTTTGAAATTTTGAATAACTTTGTACTTGAAACGTACAAGGCAAAAGGAATCACTGCTGATACCGATTGCAGTAATTTTAAGCCAGAGCAATTTCCAATTTTTGATGACTTGAAAAAAGTCGTTGAAAACCACCTTACACAGGACACTGACTTAAATCCAATCCAACGCCACAACCTTGAATTGGTAAATACCTATGTTGCCAAGTTTGCCGGCGACGGACGCAATGCGAAACTTTGGAATGGTCCAAGTACTTTAACCAGCGACAGTGACTTCGAAGTCTTTAACTTCCAGTCATTGCTCGAAGGCAAAAACAGCGTTGTGGCCAACTCGCAAATGTTGTTGGTTATGCGCTACTTGGAACAACAGATTATTAAAATCCGTGAAATGAACCGTGATGTTCCGGAAGACAAATGGTTGCACCCGTGCATCATTATTGATGAAGGTTATAACTTCATTGATCCAAAATATCCAGTTGCTTTGGACTTCGTCTATATGTGGTACAAGCGTATTCGCAAATATGGCGGCATGATTTGCTTCATTACGCAAAACCTTGGCGACATTTTTGGTAACCAGGAAATTATTTCGAGGACAACGGCCATTGTAAACAATAGCCAGTACAGCTTTGTCTTCCCGTTGGCGCCGGCCGACCTTGAAATCTTGACTGACTTGTACGAGAATGCCGGAGGGATTAACCCAGCCGAACGTTCCGAAATTGCGAACGGCCAACGTGGCCATTGTTTCTTGATTTCTGGCGCACGCGAACGCACCAGCTTCCAGGTCGTGGCCAACGATACGGTAAGCGATTTGTTTACGAATGTACACACAAAAGAAGAAATAGCAGCTATGACTGATGTAGCATAATTTGTATAGACATCTATACAGTAGAGTGATAAAACACAAAGAAAAAACATATAATATAACCGGGTACTGTACCACAAAAAAAGTTGGCAAAAAGTCTTGACATTAAAATTATTTGTGGTAATATACCCATAGGCTCTTGCGGCCGTTAAAAGCAAGATTGTAAGGAAAATAGCAACAGTTCGCTGTTGCTATTTTTTATTGTCAATGATATTATGGGCATAATGACAAATGATGAATTAAAGTTTTACTACATAGATGAAGAGTATTTGAACTTTTTGCGTGACTCGGAAAACGGAGATAAGCAAGTCCCCAAAAGCAAATATCCCAAAAGAGAAAAGTTTTTTATAGATACGGGATTTGTCAAAAATTCGTTAAGGTATTTTGCCCCGGTCTCGTCACACGTCAATATGTCAAATCAATACGAATACCGTTTTTATAATGATAAAAAACAAAAATATGTTTCCGCTGTAAAGATGAATTTTATGGTTCCTGTTCCGGAAAAAGTTTATAGACGTTTAACAATGAAATTTTTAAGAGAAACTCAAACAGAAGATTATGTAAAACTTGTTTCAACAGAGTTTAATCACTATAATGAAAGGGAAGTAAAAAATAAAATTTTTAATTTGTTTAATACTGTATATGAATTAAAAATTGACAACCCAGAATTGAATCACATTAACAATTTTGCCAAATTGGAAAAAGCAGCTGGAAATTTTGATGTTAAAGCGCACATTGCAAATAAGGCACAGAAGAAGTATAAATTAACCGATAATCAAATTGCCAAGGCGCAGAAATTATTCGATGAAAAATCTAAAACTGACCCTTCACTAACACTTGATAAAGTTATTTGCATTGCTATACATAATGATAAGGACAATTCTTTTGACCCAGAAATTAAGGCAATGGTCGATAAACAAATGCAAATGAGAGTTTTCTATGTCAAAGGTAAACCGACTGAATTAAAGAAAATATCCACTGAGTACGGTATTCCACCAGAGAAATGTGTAGATATGAAAAAAGTGGCTGATAATTCAAAATTGGATGTTAAAGTGGTTGCCCGTTCTTTTGTGTATGACGCAAAAGACGGAACAGTGAACAAGCAAGCGCAATCCAAAGTTCGTGCGGAAGTCAATACCCAAAGGGAACAGCGAACAGCAAACCGACAAGTAAGCACACAAGTAAAAATCAATAGCCAACAACTAGTAGTTACCAAGCCAATTAGAAAAGACAGTGACCAAAATAGCCGATAGTTGTATAGACGTCTATACAGTTTTTAGTGTATAATTATCTAACCGAAGGAGAATTAAAATGAACCCCAAAAAACAAACAAGGTTGATAAACGAAAAGATACCTAACCGTGGTGAACACGTGGCTTATATCCATAGTGAAGGTATGGTTTATGTTGATGAAGCTTATAATTTTATTAAACCCAAAAAAGAGAATGAGGCTGATGTCGAAAGCGCTAAACCGGACAAGAAAAACTGATAATTCAAAACTGTTCAAAATAGTGTATAGATGTCTATACGCTTTTTTCGGCGTCTTCTGGGGTTAGATTGAACGGAAATTTTCCACGAAAAATCACTTTACAGCATACGAAAATTTGCAACAGCGAGCCACTGGTGGCGTATTTGATATTTTCAAAAAATTTTTTCTTGTGTGTTCTTGTATTTTGGTACCCGAAAAGTGTAAAATAGCACTGAAAAGGGGATAAAAATGAGTTTTATAAAATACAGCAATGCCCAAAAATTCAAGGCACTGCAAATGTTATCTAATGGCGCAAAAATTGGGTATGTGGCACTTAAATTCGAATGTTCGGAGCGAACGCTCTGGCGGTGGAAAAAACAGTTTGACGGCACAGCTGAAAGCTTAAAAAATAAGTCTAGTCGTCCGCATTCGGCACACCCAAGAGCACACACCGAAGAAGAACAAAATGCAATAATTCAAGTTGTGGCCAATAATCCAGGAATAAGCTTGAATGAACTTTATGGTAGGTTGCGTGTGGAGTTTGGTTATTCCCGGAACATTGCAAGCTTGTGGAAATTTTTGCACAAGGGTGGATTCTATGACCGAAACACCAAGGAAGTGTATGTCCCTAAACCATACGACACACCGCAACAGCTAGGCGAGAAGTGGCAAATGGACGTTAAGTTTGTTCCGAGCGATTGTCGTATTGGCCGGGCATACAAAGACAAGTATTTCCAGTACACGATGATAGACGAAGCTAGCCGGGAACGATTTATCTATGCTTACAATGAAATTTCCGCAAGAGCCACGGTTGACTTTGTCAAACGAGCAATTCTGTATTTTCGATACCGACCGAAAGTTATCCAAACGGATAATGGCCGAGAGTTCACCCCGGTGCGGTCCAAAAATAAGGAAGCTATGACTCACGCTTTCGATAGGCTATGCCAACGGTTAAAAATTGAGCATAAGCTAATCCAAGCATACACGCCTAGGCATAACGGAAAGGTGGAGCGTAGCCACCGGAATGACCAAAAGCGATTTTACAGCAATATGCGTTTTCATACTTTGGCCGATTTGCAAGAGCAAATGGCAGAATATCTAAAACGCTCGAATAACACACCTTCGGCGGCGTTGCGTTTCATACGGAACGGCCGTTCCGTACTGCTAACCCCGTTTGAACGCAGACAGGAACTATGGGGTGGAATACACAAGAAAAATATCTTAAAAATTATATGACAATGTCATTATTTAGTTGACTAAATCAGTGAGTAGTAGTACTATAAATTACTAGCGAGCCATAAAGAATCCACTGACAAAGGATTGGCAAATCTACATAGTTTTTAGGGTGGGGGTATTGACTTTGTTGCTTTGCCCCCTTTATAAT
>JAGAOA010000191.1 GCA_017623955.1 Opitutales bacterium | reverse complement strand
TATTGAACTAGATGGCGATAATGATGACCATCTTTTAGATGACGAAAATTTGGATATTCCACAAGAACCACTGCCCCAAGATCAACAATCACAATCACAATCAAAGTTGTCTGGATTAATGTCAAAAGCTCTAGGTAATGCAATGTCTGTAGCGTCTTCAGTTGAAAAGCTCATAGTATCTTCAAACAATGTAGAATTCTCGGAATTACCAACTAATCAACAATACGAGGAGTTAAACGAACACCCCATAACTGAGCTTGAAGAAACTGAACAACCTCAATTCCAAGATTACGAGATTGTTCCAGAACAACAAGAACAATATCTTGAAGAAGACTTTGTTGTTGATACAAACGCACAAAATCAAGAAGATATTGATGACTTAAACTTTGACGATATCAATTTTGATAATCAACAACTGCCCAGTCTAGATTTAGATGAAATTATAGATGGACAAAATGACATCGAAGAGCTGAATTCCTCAAAAAAAAACAAAATATCTAAACCAAAAGTAGAGCAACAAGCAACTCATATCCCTTTTGATGAGTTATTTGCCGATGTATCAGTAGAAAAAAAGCGTAATTTAACTAAAAAAGATACAGCCGTAACGCTACATGCCTTAATCGGGATTGGAAATAAACCATATCTGCGAAGCCAAAACTTTGAAACCATACCAATGGAATATGTTGAAATTGGTGTTTGGCGTGCAATATTACCCCAATTTGAAGGAGAAATAAATTTTACTATTTGGAAAAATAATGAACAACAAATTGGTGCTGAATCTTATTCTGTATCAGTAGGTCAAAAACAAGAAATAACAATCTAAAAATATGTTAAGTGTAAGAATTATACCATGCTTAGACGTTCATAAGGGACGTGTTGTAAAAGGCGTAAACTTTGTAAATTTAGTTGATGCGGGCGATCCAGTAGAGCAAGCAAAGACATACGAACAACAAGGTGCAGACGAACTTGTATTCCTCGACATTACAGCATCGAGTGAGAACAGAGATATCATACACGATGTAGTAGAACGTACCGCTTCAGCATGCTTCATGCCACTTACAGTTGGAGGAGGCTTGCGAACATTAGAAGATATCCGTAAAATGTTAAATGCAGGAGCTGATAAAGTATCTTTAAATACATCAGCAATAACCAACCCTGATTTAATATCCGAAGCCTCTGCAAAATTTGGCAACCAATGTATTGTGGTTGCTATCGATGCTAAATCAGACGGCGAAAACAAATGGAGCGTGTACACACATGGCGGTAGAAATAAAACTGAGCTTGACGTTGTAGAATGGGCAAAAGAAGTAGAACGTCGCGGTGCTGGTGAAATTCTATTAACTTCAATGGATGCCGATGGAACAAAAGATGGTTACGATATTGCACTAACAAAAGCCGTTGCTGAAGCTGTATCAATTCCAGTAATAGCCTCTGGTGGTTGTGGGAACTTGCAACACATGGTAGATGCTGTAAAAGAAGGCAAAGCAAATGCAGTGTTAGCAGCATCTATTTTCCATTTTGGAACATACACAATAAAACAAGCAAAACAAGCACTTGCCGATAATGGAATTCCAACACGTTTGTAAAATAAAACATTAAAATATATAAAATATTTACACAAAAAAACATCGCAATTATTGCGATGTTTTTTATAAAAATAAAAGCCTTTTAAAAAAAACTAAGCCTTGTCGTCATCATCTGAGTTAGAGGACGAAGAAACAGATGGTTTCTGTTTTTTAGTTTCTTCTTCTCTCATAGCTTCTTTAATGTCTTCTTCAACCTCGTTTGTAGCACGTTTAAATTCTTTTATTGACTTACCCAAGCCTCTTGCGAGTTCTGGTAAACGTTTTGCTCCAAAGAGAAGCAAAACAATTAAGAAAATAAAAATAAGCTCGCTAGGACCGGGCATACCAAATGCTAAAAATGTATTCATCATAATACGTATAAATCTATTCTAGGTTAAAATTTAGTCAAGTTTTATTTAATTATTGAGACACTTAAAAAAATAAAATGTTCAATCACTTTATAGCATTTGAAACTTCCTTTGATATTTTTATTGCCCTTGAAAATTCCTCCATAAACTGTTTCATATGTAAATCATACGCAGTTTTGTCATCTTTTACAAAAGCCTCATACACCGCCCCTAAAGAAACACTTGCATTGAAAAATACAGGATTTACCTTAACAAGTAACATCTTAATTTCAGCTAATCGCACTTTAGCAGATTCTTTTACTATTTGAGATTTTGTAAAAAGTTTATCGAAGGGGACGCTTATAGGTTCACCATTTTCAAACGCACGTAATGAGCATAAACGCAATAACTCAGAATAAGAAGTTTCGCATGAAATAACGCCTCCCGAGCGTGCACATATCTTAGCACACATTACACATCCCAACCAATAATCTAGATTTTTATCGTCTGAAAGGTTTATAAGTTTAACAATTTCTGCAAATGTCTGATTTTCAGACAATCCATCAATAACATTACGAACAAACAAATATAAATTCCGTTTATTCGATAATTTTTGTAAAGCTTTAAACAGCCAATACGAATGAGCTTTCCTCAAATCGAGATTTTTCTCGCCCATGGGATACGCTAAAATAGAGATAACATCTTTGTGAGGATAATCCGAAGCAAGTCTAGCATAGTAAGTTGGTATCCCCAACGTAACCTCATCAAGTACACAACCGACTAAAGCCGATTGCAACCATTCAGGATAATTTACAGATATTTTAGAATTAGTCGAATGAGCCTCAAACAACATTTGTTTTTCGAACACAGAGCGAAACAATATCCAAATAACTTCATCAAGTTTAAGATTTTTGCTCCATTTTAAATCTATAGTCATTTCATTTCCCAGAGTATCGCTTGCCAGCAATACATCTTTCATCTGAGTTTTATCTGAGAACACCCTTATAATCGTACTATTTTTAATTTCTGGACCAGAAAAAGTATTATTAAACACGTTCTCAAAAGCCTTTACTAGCGATTTCACATCAGACAAAGCCTTTCCATCGGCAGAAATAATAGTAAACATATCAGTTTGCGAAACCACATAATTTTTCTCCGACTTCATTATTTTATCGACTTTTTCAATCGATTTTAGAATATCATCACGTTCAGCCTTAGATTGCCCGATTCTACCGATATACCTACCATTGATAAAATCTGCATCAACATCTACCACATACTTTTGTTTTGAATTAGACTTATTCTGTTTTTTTTCGTTATTATTTGGCGATGCTTGTATTTTATCATTATCATTTTTTCTTTTATTAACTTCAGCTTCTACCGATGCATCTGCTGCATTTTTTGCCATTTGAATTTTTTCTTGCAACGATATAGCAAAAACACTTGTAGTACAAATAAGAATAATAAATAAGTATCTCATTTTGAAATTTTAAATTTTCCGTCAATTACTTGAACACGCAACTTTTTTATCAAATCTAAAGACTTCCCAAACACTTCTTCATAATGCGAGACCACAGCTTTACATATAAACACTTGAGCAAATTCAGGAATTTTAGCATTACCTACTTTTAAGTTCACAAAATCGAACCTACCATCGACAGTGAAATCAAAAACAACGCCACTTTCTATATGTCCAAACATCGTGTTGATATTCACAGGAAACACCACCGACACTCCTTTGTCATTAACGTCAATCAGAGGTAGAGACGGCAATACAACTGCTTCACCTGCTCTTGTATTTTTAGAAGCATTCTTCAGCATTATATAAACTATCGAACCTTGAATATCATTTGGCGATAGTTCCATTGAATCGACAGATGTATTGTTAAGAAAATCATATAACACAGGATTCGATTCCATCGATACATCTTTAGTATCATACTCATTTGCTTTGTAAATCACGCCACAAATAACGCCAAACCCACCGTATAAGGCAAAACTTAATAATAATAGAAAGCAAGTCCAAAGGATTCTCATATTATCTTGCATACAAAGGTGCATTCTTTTCTATTCCTATTCTACACAAACTAGATGCTGGCGACAAATTACGAGCTGCCAAATAATAATTCAAAGCTATTGCGTATTGTTGAGCCATTTCAGCTTTTTTTGCCTTATTTAATAACTTTACATAATCAGCAACATCTGGAGCAAGTCTAGCACGTTCATTAGCTAGAATTGGATCATTTTCATCAATCGACCTTGCACTTTCTAGAATATCCCAAGCAAGATAATGATTATTTTGTTTAACCATTTCCGCAGCTTGAGCTATAAAAGCATCTAATTTAGTAATATCGACAACAATCTTGCGCAACAGTTGTTGTTTTTCAGGATTATCACGTAAAGCCATAGTAAATTCAGGAGCTTCTGCCACGATAGCTCTATAATTTTTTGCTTTTATAGCGTCATCAAATTTTTCTGAATACTTTGCAGTACCAGTTACAGCTCCCATAGCTTCTTTGTTGAATTTTTCAATTTCTGGATTTAGTGGCCAAATTTTAATAGCTTCAGTCAATGATTTTTTTGCTTTATCCATATCGCCAGCAAAAGCCGACTGACGTGCAGCCATAACGCACATAGAACTAGCTTGTTTTGCAGCTTTTACTTTTGCCATAATTTCTATTGCAGGAAAATCTTTTGCCAATGCCTGCATTTCAGCAATAGCCAACTCAATAGAAGTAAAGTCGCGACTTTCCGAAAGTTCACGCAGAGTAGCCAAGCAACGATAAATCTTCAACAGTATAGCTCGTTTTGATGCGTCTAAAGCAATCAAATGTGGATCATTTTCACCTAGAGCAAAAGTTTCTAACAAACGCATAAGAGCCGAATATCTATCGCCTTTTGAGTATAGATTCTCAACAACCGCAACACCATCACGAATATCTTTGCGTGCATCATTTGCCAACGACTCTATGGAATCGACAGTAGGAATAAATGTCGATGTATCGAACGAAGCAAACAATTCTTTGCTTCCACTTTTAAAGTCTTGAACAGAACCTCGATAAATATGACGATAGAACATCGATGCAATTTGAGCCTGTTGAAATTTACGCTCTAACATAAACATCAATATTTGCGATTGAAATTGTAAAACAGCCTTAGCACCAAGCATCTTAGACGATGCACTAGCGGCAACAAGTTCGGCAGTTTTTTCTTGAACTTTTTTTAGTTTTTCTGCTAATGCTCCAGTACCTGAAACAATTTGTTTTGCTCCTTTATGTGCAGTACGTGCATGATTATCTATATTCCACTCCATTTTGGTAGTGCTTGCATTCAAATGACGCTCTGCCTGCAATTTTTCTCGTGCAATATCAGCCTTGGTAACTTCAGATAAGCCGACTTCACTACGCATACGCCAAGACGAATACACTAAATTTGCAATAGTCACACATGCTCCGCCATCTACGTCATACATAGCGGCATCATAAAGTCTTTTCCATATAGGACGTAATTCTTCAAAACTCAATCTATCATTTGAAGCCGATAAATTACTTTCTATTTCAGAAATAATGCTTTGATAATTTGTAAACGAACGCGTTATTTGAGGCAAAGCCAAATATCTCTCAAATCTAGCACGCACTACACGAGAATTTCCTATGTCAAAACTTTTTCCCTTCCATGAAAAAGTCCCTTTTTCAAAGTCGATAGAATCTGTTTTCGTATCAAAAATTCTGTCGGCAAATCTTTCTGATGTAGCACTTTCAAATATACCTCCAGCAGACGAAACATTTGCCCCCGCAGTATTTGTAGGCGACACACTCGGAACTGAAGGCACTTGACTCTTTACAGCCGATGCTGAAGATTGGGGTACAGGATTCATCTGTTGCGTTACAAGTTGTCCACTTGCTGAAAACGCCAAAATAATAGACAATACAATTATATTAATATTTCTGCATTTCATTTACTAAAATCTTTCCTTTTTCACCAATGCTTACTAACATTTTATAACGTTGATTTGTTGTTACATTTACAGCTATATTATTGGGAATTAGAACTGCTAACTCTACACTATCACCTTCAATAACTACACTTACCACACGTCCATCGTCACCTATATTCGCAAGCTGACGTTTAATCATAGCCCTTAATAAATATCTATTTCCCACCATATCAGAATTAGACTCTAAATATGTTTTATATGGAAATGTATCAACCCCCGAAATATTACTCTTTTTAGCATAAACTAACAACAATGCTATACATACCGATACAATTGGAATTAATATAGCTACAAAAATTGGTGCTTTCTTAGACTTCATATATCTTTTAATAACTTCAGTAATTGCCTATTTATTATCTAGATTAATATTAATTTTGCAAGTTTTTTTAATTCCATCTCTTTTTGTAGCATCCCCAAAATATCACACAAAGAGCAAATATAGCTTGTATACCTAAAACAATGCACGCAAACAACGGCGATGGCATAAATTCTGGTGTCATTTTAGTCATAATATAGGCATCATAAATTGCAGT
>JAGAOA010000190.1 GCA_017623955.1 Opitutales bacterium | reverse complement strand
TTTGGTTTGTTTGTTATGGATCACTGTCAAGAATCTACTCTTACTTCATCAGGACAAATACACGAAGGCGAGTGGTCTGTGCGTTTAGGTTTGGGTGGGTGGCCGTCGGCGGCAGAAGATATCATAGTTTCTCGAGATATCATTTTGGCGAAATATACAAATTCTCATATTCACTTGCAACACATATCTAGTGCATATTCTATCGACTTAATCCGACAAGCAAAGAAGCGTGGTATAAGTGTTTCGGCAGAAGCCACTCCACATCACTTAGCACTTACCGATGAATCTTTGAAAGACTTTGATACTAACTACAAGATGTGTCCTCCACTGCGTTCTGAAGACGATAGAAAGGCTTTGATTAAGGGGGTTATTGACGGCTCCATTGAGGTTATTGCAACTGACCACGCACCTCATACCGAAACAGAAAAAGATAGAGAATTTAATCTTGCTCCATTTGGTATTACAGGTTTTGAGACTGCATTTAGTGTTTGTTATGAAGTTCTTGTTCGTTCAAAAAAAATCGATATGTTGAAGTTGATAAAACTTATGTCGACACGTCCAGCAGAACTATTGGGAATTGATGCTGGAACCCTCAAAGTCGGTTCATCTGCCGATTTTGTACTCATCGATGAAAATGCAGAATACACATACACTACACCGCTATCTCGCTCAATTAATTCTCCTTGGTTGAATAAAAAATTAAAAGGCAGAATTGTTGAGACTTTTGTTGGTGGCAAGTCTGTTTATAAGGTATAATGGTTTTTTCTGAAATAATATTGCTGTGCGTATTGAGCGTATGTGTCTTTTACGTATGGCAAAGATATGAGCGTATTGGTGGCTTGTTTTTACGTAAAGAACGAGCTACTTTTGAAGATGTTGGCGTTATAGCAGATATAACCTTACAACCTTCCGATTGGCTTTTGTTACTTTGCATAATATGTTTTGTTGCACTTGCAAGTATGAAAGCGTCTTTATACATTCAATCATATTTTGGCAAGGATAGTGTCAACGCAGTATTTGTCTATGCTTTAATTTTTCAGTGTTTAGTTTTGGGTGGTATTTTAGCGTTCAAAAAAATGAGTTCTGTTCAATTTGAATTTGGTTTTATATTGAATGTCGACATTATAAAAAAATCAGTCAAGTGCTTTGTATGTTCACTTGTTATTGTGATACTTTTAGGGTTTAGTATAAATCTAGCAATTTACTTGCTAACAGGGATGGTACCCGAAAAACAAGATATTATAAATACTTTCTCAGAAGTTGAAAATCCTCTTGTTATGGGGTCTGCCATTTTTTCATTTTTAGTGTTGGCTCCCATTACAGAGGAATTGTTTTTTCGTGGAATTTTATATAGATCTTTCAAAGGTTTTTTTAGACAAATAATGAAGTCAGATTTTGCAAAATATGTTCCAGCTATGTTATCATCATTGTTGTTTTCAATAGCTCATAACAACGCATTTGCATTTGTTCCACTATTTGCCTTTGCTTTACTTTTGACAAGTTTGTACGAACGCACTCAATCAATATTTTCTACAATGCTTTGTCATTCGGCATTCAATTTTTTTAATGTTATATTGATTGTTTTATTTTTATGAAAATTTTTGACAAAGATTGCATTTCGAAAATAGGAGAAAAAACTCTTATCAAAAGAGTTTGCAATATTTTCAATTCGGTGTGCCCTCCATCTCCGTATGGCAGTGGAGATGATTGTGCGTTAATCGAAAAAAACTCTTTAAGCGATAATGTTTTTGTCACTGTTGATTCGCTAATATATGGTAAACATTTCGATTTTTCTACTCCTCCTCGCTTAGCAGGTGAGAAGCTCTTAAAACGCAATATCAGCGATATTGCTAGTATGGGGGCAAATCCATACAGTGCCGTTATTGCTGCTATTCTATCAGGCGATGTATCTTTGTCGTGGTTAGAGGACTTTTCTAGAGGCATAGCTGATGTTGCGCAAAGATACAATATGAAAATCATAGGTGGAGATTTTGCCGATTCTGGCGTAGATCAATTTTTTTCAATGTCTCTTACTCTACTAGGAATATCCGATAATCCCGCTCTTGTTCGCAATTCAGCCGTGGAAGGAAATGTTATTTATTGTACTGGAAAACTAGGCTATTCTTTTGAGAGCAATAGACATCTTACTTTTGAACCCCGAGTAAAAGAAGGTCTGTTTTTAGCCGATTATAATCAGAGAAAAAATTGTGCCAAAATAACTTCTTGTACCGATATAAGTGATGGGCTCGCGTGTGATATTAATAATATTCTTTATCCAGAAACAAAAGCTGTTTTAGATTTTATTCCCGTCTTCAATTTTAATGGAATGCAATCTATTGAACGTGCTTTATGCGATGGCGAAGATTACGAATTATTATTTTCCGTATCTGGCACTTCTCAACAACTTTTAGATTTTGAAAATGAATATAAACGTTATTTTTCGGAAGGTTTATATCGATTAGGATACGTACAAAAAAAAGAGCATTCTTTTGAAAGCTCTCTTTTGTTAAAAATAGACGGTAATATTAAGCCTTTTTCAGATTTAGGCTTTGTTCATTTTGCTTAAGTTTATTTTCCGAAAGCTCTTCGGAATTCTTTAGGAGCAAGCGTGTTTGTTTTTTTCATCATCTCGCTTCTAAGTTCTTTTTCAAATGCTTGTGACAATTCAAAATGGAATCCTAATTCATTGCGCATATTTGCATATATTTCATTCTTTTTTACTTTTGCAAGAGGTCTGCGTAATAAATTCAGAGCATCCGATACAAACGATCCATACTCAACTTTAACTTTCGATATATCCATACGAGTGCTTAATACTTTCTCGTATTTCTTTGATATGCTAGATGTGATTTTATCATTCGATGCTTCACTCAATGACCCAGAAATTAACTTAGACAACGCAATATTTATACCTTTCAGTTCTTCCGCCGATTCAATTTGTTCTTTCATTTTTTTCTGGTTTATTTGTACCCATTTTATAGGAATATCATTTCTAAAAGTTTCTCTATAGCGAATTGTTCTAGAAAGAAGTCTATTTAAATCGTTATAAAGTCTATTAGATGTAAAATCTAATTCTGTCATTTTTCTAGATGGTTCATAACAGAAAGCCAATAGTTTATTTGTTTTTGGGGTAATAAGTACACTTCCTTCATTATATGCTTGTACTATTGGGCTAGCTGTTTTTATAGATTCATTAACAACCTTTGTAAGTCTAATCATCGTAGAACGTAAAGTTTCAACGAAGTACCCTATAATTATTGCATCGTTGCCCATTAAAGATTTTAAATCACTATTTGAAGCCAATTCAAATGGAGTTACCTCAAATGAAAGTTCATCTAAGAATGTAAGCATTATTGGTGCATTTGCAGCAGAATAACATTTGTTTAATGACAATTTTGCCTCGTCTCCACTAGAATTAGATACCGATATTCCATCTATAGAGTATGCACATGCAGGGAATATAAGAGCTTTTTGTCCATTAACTATTGTTATTATACCAGTTACTGTCTTACCATTGCCGTTAACTATAAGTGTTGATTTCTTAAATGCATTTTCAGCACTTTTTACAATTTCTGTTTTTGAAAGTTCTTTATTTGCTTCTTGTTCTTTTTCCAACTCAGCTTGTTCTTTTGCAGTTTCGATAGAACTCAACATCTTAGCTTGTGTTTGAAGTGCCTGAAGTTGTTTTTTGTAATCATTGGGGAATTGTTGGGCTACAACTTTTTTAGTTATAGTTAATGTTGTTGCATCCATTCCATCAATGGTTAGGTTTTTAATTTCTTCTTTATATTCTATGATTTTGTTAATTTTATCTGCAACTATTCTATAATTGTTGTCATTCTCTTTGCAGAGCATATTAAATACTGCATCAAATTCTTCTTTTGCAAAGTTTGACTTCAATTCGAAGATTTCAGTCAAGGCATCCGCTTGCTCATTTATATATTGTTCCTGTTTTGAGTAATGATACGGAAATTTTTCTTGTGCAAAAGTCTTTATTTTATCCACTTCAACTTTTGGAATAATAAAGGTCGTTGCATTTATAGATTCCCAAGCTTCTATTTGACGTACTACCCACGCCTCTTTTTTTTGACTATTCCAACCTTCTTTCTTTTTAGAGGTCTCAATAATTTTGTTTTTTAGATTCTCAGGAATTTCTTGTGCAAAACTAGTATTTGCACAAAGTACTGAAAGTGATAGGGAGAGAATAAATATAGTCTTTTTCATATATTCGTAAGGTTATTTTACCCTAAAGTAGTGTCAATTCTTTTTTTTATTCAGATTTAGCTTGCATACATTACTTATTGATATAGCCTTTGCTAGGAAATGAAGATTATAAAGAAAATACTGTCTTTTATAGGAATAGATAGCAAAAACAATAAAAAGCGTTCATCTAACTCTACCGATAAATCTCGTTCACAGAAATTACACAAAAGACAATCTAAGCAAAAAGCAAAGAATTCTACTTCGGCTAAATGTAAGTTAAACAAAGATTGTTCTAATATCAAAATAAAGAAACGCCAACCAAAAAAATTACCACAACCACTCGATGTTTCTATTCTAAAAGAACAACTCCCTAATTTTTCTAAGCTTGGATTATCAGTTCAAACGCTTTCTGCCATAAAGGATATGGGGTATATTCAGCCAACTCCTATTCAAGAAAAATCTATCGATGTAATTCTATCAGGTTTAGATATAATTGCAACTGCTCAAACTGGAACTGGAAAAACCGCTGCGTTTGCACTTCCAATTATAGATAAAATAAAAGACTGTTCTACCGAGATTAGTGTATTAGTTTTAAGTCCAACTCGCGAATTAGCCTCACAAACAAAAGAAGCCTTCGATAATTTTTCTAAATACGTAGATATAAAATCTCTTTTAATTCAAGGTGGCGTTTCTGTAAATAATCAGATAACCGCATTGCATTCTGGCGTAGATATAGTTGTTGCTACTCCTGGGCGTTTGCTAGATTTATACAAACAACGCGAAATATTCCTTTCAAACATAAAATATTTAGTTTTAGATGAAGTTGACAGAATGTTTGATATGGGGTTTATAGATGATGTTTCTGCTATAATTCGTGCATGTCCAAAAAATAGACAAACTCTCTTCTTTTCGGCTACTATGCCCGATGCTGTTTTGAGATTATCATCTTGGGCTTTGCGAAATCCAAAAAAAATCGACATTGGCGTAGTTCATAGTCCTGCCGATACTATAGAACACTATGTTTATCCAGTAGATGCAATCCAGAAATACGATTTACTTGTAAAACTCCTTGAAACGCTCTCATTCACAAGTTTGATTGTTTTTACGCGGACTAGAATTGATGCCGACAGAATTACACAATGGCTTGAAAATCACAACTACAACATTTCTACATTGCATTCCGATAGAACTCAAAGAGAGCGAGATAAGGCTTTAGCTGATTTTAAAAATCACAAAACCTCTATTCTTGTCGCTACCGATATCGCCTCGAGAGGCTTAGATATATCTGGGGTAGAGTGTGTTATAAACTACAATGTTCCTGAACATCCTGAAGATTACGTTCACAGAATTGGTCGCACGGGTAGAGCTAATTCTGAAGGCTTTGCTATCACGTTATATTCTCCCGATGAAAACTCATTTTTAAAGAAAATAGAAGCTTTTATAAACGCTCGCATAGAACGCAGAAAGCTTGATTCTTTTGAATATCGCACAGAGCCTCAGCTTGAAAAACCTATTCGTCGTCCACGAAAACGCAACAAGTAACACTATGAAATTTTCAAATATATTATTCATTTTTAGCATATTATTATTGTCGTTATCAAACTTGAGTGCAGTTACAACGAGTAGAGAAGCTAAATTACAAGCCCAAGAAAAGATAATTTGGGATGTGTCTTGGCGGTTGTTTTTTAGTCCTAAAACAAATCTCTTTTACGACTTCATAAGTTCTTACGAACTTGGCAAACAATTCAATCATTTACCTACCGCCCAAGAGGCTTCTGTATCTTTTCCCAACACTAGCGGAACTGGAACTGGTATGGAAGATAGTATGATTTTAGCTGGTCTTGTTTTAGATGCTATCATTTACAAATACGATATTAAAAAAGATTCATCACTAAAATCATACGCCGACAAAGTTTTAGATGGTATTGTTTTATGTGCAACAGTTCATGGCAGTCAAGGTTTCATATCTAGAAGTGTAAGTGCTTTAGATGGCAAAACTTATTATTTAGGTAGTTCCCGAGATCAATTTACTCAAGCTATTTATGGTATGTGGCGATATTTCAATTCTCCTTTATGCGATTCTTCTGCAAAACTTAAAATAAAAAGAGTTATGTTTGATGTAGGAGAACGAATGTTGAAGTATATGACTGAAGAAAATGGATACGATTATCGTTTAGCTGATGGTCGTCCGTGTCCAGTGGGACTCTCTAAAATGTGGAATGTAATGCCACACGAAGCAGCTCGCTTACCTATGTTTTATGCTGTTGCATGGCAGGCTACTGGTGACGATAGATTTTTTCAACAGTATCGCAAATTTATAAAACCTGCCATTGAGCAATCGAAAAACTTTGGCAAGAACAATCCCGGTTGGGCAGATATGCAAATGATGATGTCTTTAGTCCTATTATATCAAATGGAAACAGATGTTATATTGAAAATCGATATAAAAAGCATTATGGATTCTTTAGCCAAGCTAGATTCAAAAAAGACCATATCCAAATGCAAAGCTTTTTTCGACATTTCAAAGAAATTTGATATGGCTATGTTGCCGTCTAATTGGCGTCAACCTATAAAATGGAATTTACGAAAAAATGTTCCACACTATTTTACTCCGAATTGGGGCGATTATCACAAGGTTTGGTATGCTGGCAGAGGCGTGGGCGAATTTGCTTGGTCTTCCATTCATTCAGGTATTTCAGGTAAGGCTAAAACTGAACTTGAAAATGTAATATTAGCTACTGATTATTCTAAGACCTCATCTTGCTCGATAATTTATCATTTAGCATGTTATTGGGCTTTACAGCATAGAAACATCACAAGATAGGCTTGTTTTTTTATAAAAAACTGGATTTTTTAATAAAAAAAGCTGGATTTTCTCCAAAAAAAAGCGATAATTTTCATCCGAAAGAAGTGCGTTGTGTGTGTAAGCAGTATCAGGGTACTGTTTGAGTTTTTACACTAGCACGCACTTTCACAATAACAAGAAGAATAAATATGTTAAAGAATGTAATTAGTATAATCATGGGCGGGGGCAGAGGCACTCGTCTATACCCTCTCACAAAGTATCGTTGCAAGCCTGCTGTTCCTCTTGCGGGTAAATATCGACTTGTTGACATTCCTATTAGCAACTGCATCAATTCGGACTGTGGGGCTATTTATTTACTATCGCAATTCAATACGGCATCGCTCCACAAGCACATTCAACAAACCTATAAATTTGACAACTTTAGCAAGGGTTTTGTAGACATTCTTGCCGCTGAGCAAACAGATGTTGGAGGAGATTGGTATCAAGGTACTGCCGACGCTGTTCGCAAAAATATGCACCACTTCCAACATCACCGTGGCGACGCATATTACTTAATTCTATCTGGCGACCAACTTTATCAGATGGACTTCCGCCATCTAATCAACAAGCACATTGAAAGTGGCGCAGATATTACCATTGCAGCAAAACCTATGCCGAGAAAAGAAGCTCCAAGTTTAGGTATTATGCGCGTTGACGAAGATCTAAACATAACTGAGTTTGTAGAAAAACCCAAAGACAAAGCAGTTATCGATTCTCTATTGATTGGCGAAAAACTTAAAAAAGGCTTAAAAGACCCCAACGGAGACTACTGCTTGGCATCGATGGGTATTTACGTATTTTCACAAAAAATTCTAGAAGAAGCAATGTCGGGTACTGAAATGGACTTTGGTAAAGAGATTATTCCTGGCTTCTTAAATAAAAAACGCTTATGTGCGTATATTTTTGATGGATACTGGGAAGATATCGGTACTGTTGGGGCCTTCTTTGAAGCCAATCTCGCAACTACTGACGACATTCCTCCTTTTGATTTCTACAAGAAAGATATGACCGTTTATACTCACTCGCGTTTCCTTCCAGGCGCAAAAATTCAAGAATGTTCTATTAAAAATTGCAACATTGCTGATGGCGTCATAATTGAGAATGCAAATCTTAAACGTTGCGTTATTGGTATTCGTTCAATCATTGGAAATGGCACTGAACTTGAAAATGTTGTTATGATGGGCGCTGATGACTACGATTTTGACAATCGCGAAAGTATGAAACTGGGAATTGGCAAAATTGTAAAATTAAAAATGCCATTATCGATAAAAATGCAAGCATTGGCGATAATTGCATTTTATCTCCCGATGGTAAGCCAGATAAGTGGGAAGAAATTAAGGGCTTATATGTAAGAGATGGCGTACTTGTTGTAACAAAAGATGCACGCATTCCTGATAACACAAAAATATAGTTTTTACAAAAGAGCAAATCAACTTTGATTTGCTCTTTTATTTCTCCATTAGGTAAACTGTTAACCTTTTTTTACAAAAAAACAAATTGCAAAAGACTTTATTTTTCATCATTATCAACTTTTGTATGAAAAAGTATTATATATTTTTATTGTCATTATGTTTTGGGGTCTCTAGTGTTTGCTTTAGTCAGCAACCTAAAAAACAACCTGAATGGCGTAAACGTTTACCAGCTATTCAGGCTGAACTAAAAGTAGATTGCTCAAATTCTGAAGCTCGTAAAATATCCGATGACTTAAAGCAAGCTGTAATCTATCAGTTATTTATGCGTATGTTTACACCAGAAGGTACTATAAAGGCAGCCGAAAAACGTTTGTCACACTTAAAAGAACTTGGTGTAGATATTATATATACTTGCCCATTAGTGTTGGCTGATGATGATTCAGATAGAACATTTTGGAGTCGTCGCCAAAAGATGTTGACTAACCCTAAAAGTCCGTATCGACTAAAAGACTACTTTGAAATCGATCCAGAATATGGTACAGAAGAAGATGTAAAAAGTTTTGTTCAAACAGCTCATAAACTTGGTATGCGTGTGATTTTCGACCTCGTTTATTACCATTGTGGTCCTAAGGCAAATCTGTTGAAGATGAATAAGGATTTCGTACGTCGTGATGAAAACGGGAATGTTATAAACGGGCGTTGGAATTTTCCTGAGATAAATTTCGATAATAAAGAGCTTCGTGAATATCTTTGGGGCAATATGGAATACTTTATCAAGAAGTTCGATATTGATGGGTATAGAACCGACGTTGAGTATTACGTACCGCTTAGCTTTTGGGAAGAAGGTGCTCGTAGAATACGCAAGATAAAGCCCGATGCAATAATGCTTGCAGAAAGTGTACGTCCTGCATGTCAATTAGAAGCTTACGATATGAATTACGGTTGGAGAACTTTAGATTCTTCAAAGAAAATTTATGTAAAAAAAGAATCAGCAAAGAACTTTGCTGAACTAGATTCAAAGTTGAAAGAGCTTTTCCCAAAAAACGCACGTTTCTTGCGTTATTATGAAAATCATGATGAAGCATTCAATTATGGAAATAATCGTCCAGACAGAGTTTGGGAAGAAGGTGCGTATGAATCTTTGTTGTTTGCTCTATTTACGTTAGATGGCATTCCTATGATTTACAATGGTGTTGAAATTGCCGATAACGCATTACATCATATTTTCTCAAATAGAGACCATGCAAAGATGTGCACAGATTGGTCGAATATGGCAACAGAGCGTGGCAAAAAGCGTTTTGCGTTTATGCAAGATTTGATAAAACTTCGCAAAGAATTGCCAGCGTTGGTCAACACATGGGCTACATACCTCGACAATTCTGCATCAGATGACATAGTAAGTTTTGCACGTGTTCACGATAATCAAGTTTTGGTAAGTATTACAAATACACGAAATACAGCTAAGAAGTTTACTGTTGATGTTTCTAAGTTCAAAAATCGCAGTTTGTTCACAGCTCATATTGAGCGAGGGGCAAAATTTGCAAAGAATGGCGATAAGCTTGAAGTAGAATTGCAACCATTTGGTTTTGTACTTGTAGAACTTCAGTAAAAGATATTGAAAAAATATTGCTCGGTTCAAGCAATATTTTTTTGAGAATAATCCTAAGTAAACTATTAACTTATTTTGTGTGCAAATTAAGTTGATTGATTGTATTAAAATGTTTAATGATTTATTTTGTATGAAAAAATATATAACACTTCCAATATTATTATTACTATCAGTTGGTAGTTTGTTTTCTCAAGAAGGCAAGCCCGACAATACATGGCGTAAACGTTTACCAGCTATTCAGGCTGAACTAAAAGTAGATTGCTCAAATTCTGAAGCTCGTAAAATATCCGATGACTTAAAGCAAGCAGTAATCTATCAGTTATTTATGCGTATGTTTACGCCCGAAGGTACAATTAAGGCTGCAGAGAAACGTTTGCCACATTTAAAAGAGTTGGGCGTTGATATTATTTATACTTGTCCGTTGGTTCTTTCTGATGATGATACAAACAAGGCATTTTGGAGTCGTCGTCAAAAGACAGGGACAAATCCAAAAAATCCATATCGTATAAAAGATTATTTTGAAATAGACCCTGAATATGGTACAGAAGACGATTTAAAGAGCTTTGTTGCAACTGCTCACAAATTAGGTATGCGTGTGATTTTCGACTTAGTTTATTATCACTGTGGTCCAAAAGCAAATCTTCTGAATATGGATAAAGATTTTGTCCGTCGTGACGAAAATGGCAATGTCATAAATGGACGTTGGAACTTTCCGGAGCTAAACTTCGATAATAAAAAGCTTCGTGAATATCTTTGGAGCAATATGGAATATTTTGTAAAGGAGTTCGATATTGATGGATATAGAATCGACGTTGAATATTATGTGCCACTTAGCTTTTGGGAAGAAGGTGCTAAAAGAATTCGCAAACTCAAGCCCGATGCAATTATGCTTGCTGAAAGTACACGTCCGTCGTGTCAGTTAAAAGCTTACGATATTAACTATGGTTGGCGATCATTAGAGTCTTCTAAGAAAATATATACGAAAAATGAATCTGTTAAAATTTTTGCAAGTGAGGATAATAAATTAAAAAATATATTTCCCAAGAATGCACGATTCTTGCGTTATTATGAAAATCATGATGAAGCATTAAATTATGGTAATGAGCGTCCAGACAGAGTTTGGGAAGACGGTGCGTATGAATCTTTGTTGTTTGCTCTATTTACGTTAGATGGCATTCCTATGATTTACAATGGTGTTGAAATTGCCGATAACGCATTACATAGTATTTACTCGAATCGTGATCATGGTAAGATGTGTACAGATTGGTCGAATATGGCGACAGAACGTGGTAAAAAACGTTTCGCATTTATGAAGGAACTTATAAAACTTCGCAAGGAATTACCAGCATTGGTAAATACTTGGGCAACGTATCTTGATTCTTCAATGCCTGACGATATTTTTAGTTTTGTTCGTACTCATGGAAATCAAGTTTTGGTAAGTATTACAAATACAAGAAATACAGCCAAGAAATTTACTGTTGACATAGCTAAATTTAAAGATCGCAGTTTGTACACAGCTCATATAGAGCGTGGTGCAAAATTTGCAAAAAATGGCGACAAACTTGAAGTAGAATTGCAACCATTTGGTTTTGTTCTTGTAGAACTTCAGTAAAAGATATTGAAAAAATACTTGTCATTGCTCGGTTATATTTAGATAATCGAGCAATATTTTTTATTTATGAATAATCAGTTAGACAGTTTTGCACAGAACGCCGAAGTTTTTATAGGCGCTGAAGATTTGAAAGAGAAACTCTCGCGTGGCGTAAAGTTGCGTGTTAAACTTGGTGTTGATCCAACACGCCCAGACCTAACATTCGGGCACATGGTTGTTTTCAACAAGCTCCGTCAGTTTCAAGATATGGGGCATCAGGCAGTTCTCATTATAGGCGATTACACAGCTTGTATTGGCGACCCAAGTGGTAGAAGTGCTCTTCGTCCAGTATTGACTCCTGAAGAAGTTAAAGAAAATGCCAAAACGTATTTGGAACAGGCTTTCAAAATTCTCGATAAGGACAAGACTGAAGTTCGTTTCAATAGCGAATGGTTTTCTAAGATGTCTTTTGGCGATACGCTCGATTTAGCTCGCAAAATGACAGTTGCTAGAATGCTTGAACGCGATGACTTCGCAAAGCGTTATGCAACAAAAACTCCAATTTCCATTGTGGAATTTTTGTATCCATTAGTTCAAGGATACGATTCTATTATGGTAAAGTCTGATGTTGAGTTGGGCGGTACTGATCAGCTTTTCAATAATCTTGTAGGTCGCGATTTACAGAAAGACGCAGGGTTTGAATTTGGTCAAGCAGTTATCACAATGCCTTTATTGGTTGGACTCGATGGCGAAAAGAAAATGTCGAAGAGTTATGGCAACTACATTGCTTTCAACGACACATCAAAGGATATGTTCGGCAAAATTATGTCGATTAGCGACGAAACAATGTGGAAGTACTATCAATACCTAATGCTTTATTCTCCAGCAGAAATTGCATCGTTGAAAAATGAACATCCTATGAAGTGCAAAAAGGAACTTGCTCGCAAAATGGTTGCTCGTTTTCACGGTGGAGAAATTACAGATGCTGAGCTTGCTAATTTTGAAAAAGTTTTCTCGAAAAATGAAATTCCTGAAGATATGCCAGAATTTGAATGGTCTAGTCTTTCAGAAAATGATAGCGATACAATTATCAATCTAATGGCAGCAACAAAGTTGTTTCCAAGCAAGAAAGAAGTGCGTCGTATGATTGAGCAAGGAGCAGTAAAATTGAATGGGCAAAAGGTTTCAGATGTTTTTGCTACACTTCAATGCAAGGCAGGCGAAGATATTGTATTACAATCAGGCAAACGTATATTCCTACGAATTAAAGCTTAATTATTTCATTTTGGCACTGGTACATTAAAGTGTGTCGGTGCCTTTTTTTGTTTTTATGCAAGAGAATTCTCAACATGTAAAAGACTTAGGAACTCATAGCATAGGTATGTTGATGCTTCGCTATTCAATTCCTACCATCCTTGCTATGACAATTCACGCTACTTACAATGTGGTAGATAGAATTTTCGTAGGACGCATTTGTGGTGAAGATGCTCTTGCAGCTATTACTGTATGTTTTTCGCCTACTTTGTTTTTTTTGGCAATATCTATGACTATTGGACATGGTAGTGCTGCAATATTATCAATAAGTTTAGGCAAGAAAGATATTCGTTCGGCTGAAAAAATATTATCGCAATGTATATTCTTATTTGCATTTTTTTATCTGATAGTTCTATGTTTGATGTCGCTGTATATGAGAGATGTACTCATGATGTTTGGAGCAACCGATAAAATTATAGACGATGCTTGTAAGTATTATAGAATAATAGTGGCGGGATTGATTTTTGAAAAGCTTTCGGGTGGGATGAGTCATGTTATAAGAGCTGAAGGCCGTCCCGCATACGCTATGGCGACCATATTTATCAGTTGTTGGATGAACATTGTTTTTGATTACATCTTTTTGTTCATCTTTGAAATGGGTGGTGTTGGAGCAGCATTGGCAAATGTAATTTCGCAGGCGATAGGAGTTATATGGGTAATATGTTTCTATTTTTCAGGTAGAAGTTGTCTAAGAATTCGTTTGAGAGATTTGCGTGTTCATAAAGGATTGTTTACTTCTATGTGTTCTGCAGGTTCGCCATCGTTGATAATGCAAATCTTTGCAAGTCTTGGTGTAGCTTTATACATAATGCAAGCTCGTGAATATGGTAACGAGGCTATCATTGCAGTTGTTGGTATTGCTATGGCTATTACAACTTTTATGTTCTTGCCAATAGTTGGTCTTAGTGCAGGTATGCAACCAATAATTGGATTCAATTGGGGGGCGAAGAATATGCCTAGAGTATACAAAACCCTAATTTATGGGATAATTGTTGCTACTTTTATTTGCGTAGTGGGATTTACTATCGGAGAACTATTCCCAAATTATTTATATATTATGTTTTTGGGAAAGGAATCAAATCTAATTCCTGTTGGAGAAAAAGTTTTACGAATACTCATTTTGTGCTATCCATTTATTGGCGTAAACATTGTGACTTCAGGATTTTTTCAATCTACAAAACGTCCAGTATACGCAATAATTGTAACTATTATGCGACAGGGCGTATTTCTAATTCCATTATTGTACATATTACCAAAATATTGGGGTCTTGATGGATTATGGTACAGTTTCCCATTATCAGATTTTGCTGCATTTGTTATCACTCTGTTTTTCATTTGGATAGTAATTTTTAACAAAAATAAAAAAAATATTTGACAAACTTAATAAGAATTAAAATATTACGTATTATAGATTTTAACATAAAAATAAATGAGAAATTGGTGGCACAGTTTAAGGTCGTAAGAGTTTAAAAATGTTTTTAAACTTTGGCGGCCTTTTGTATGGTCGCTTTTTTTATGCCATAACAAAATGCCTCCAAAAATACTACTTTAAATAGGGTCATAAAAATAAAAAAAATATGAAAGATTACATAGATTATAAAACAGGAAAGTTCGGAGAGTTCGGCGGTAGATATGTTGCAGAAACTCTTATGACGGCTTTGAAAGAACTTGAAGATGAGTTTAACAAAGCTATGACTGATGACTCTTTCAAAAGTGAATATTTGCAACTTTTGAAAACTTATGTTGGTAGACCTTCGCCTTTGTATTATGCTGAACGCCTTTCAAAATATTGTGGGGGCGCTAAGATATATCTAAAGCGAGAAGATCTAAATCATACAGGTGCTCATAAGGTGAATAATACTATAGGACAAGCTCTGTTGGCTCGCAGAATGGGTAAGAAACGTTTGATTGCTGAAACTGGAGCAGGTATGCACGGTGTTGCTACTGCAACTATTGCAGCTCTTTTTGGTATGGAATGTGAAGTTTTTATGGGTGCTGAAGATGTGCGTCGTCAGGCTCAAAATGTAGCTCGTATGAAAATGCTCGGGGCAAAATTAAATGCAGTAGAACTTCCAGACATTCAAGCTACTCTAAAAGATGCTTTAAACGAAGCCTTACGCAACTGGGTTGAAACGGTAGAAGATACTTTTTATGTGATTGGTACGGCTGCTGGTCCGCATCCATATCCGCTAATGGTGAAAGAATTTCAATCGGTGATTGGTAAAGAAGCAAAGCGTCAATTTATGGAAATAAATGGTCGTTTACCAGACCAAGTTATTGCATGTATTGGCGGTGGAAGTAACGCAATAGGTATTTTTGCGCCATTCATAGAAGATGATAATGTAGAGCTTTATGGTGCAGAAGCTGCAGGTGCTGGTATTGATACTGGTAAGCATGCTCTAAGCTTGAATGCTGGTAGTGTAGGCGTGTTGCACGGAAATAAAACGTATTTGTTGCAAGATGAAAATGGTCAGATTTTAAATACATTTTCGGTATCTGCTGGTTTAGATTATCCAGGAATTGGTCCCGAACACGCATATTTGCACGAGGCAAAACGCGCAAAGTATATGCCAATTACTGATGCGGAGGCTATCGAGGCTTTCCAGAATTTATGTCGATTAGAAGGTATAATTCCTGCGTTGGAATCGTCGCACGCAATAGCACTCGGTATGAAAAACGCTCGTGATTTGGATTCGTCAAAATCTATCATTATCAATCTATCAGGGCGTGGTGATAAAGATATGCAATCTGTTATGGAATATTTGGAGGCACACAAATGAAAAATCTTTTTGAAAATTTGAAATCGCAAAATAGAGCTGGCTTGGTTCTGTATGTATCTTGCGGAGACCCTTCGATAAGTTTTACTGAAAAACTTATCGAACGTGTATGTTCGGCGGGAGCTGATATCATAGAATTGAGCGTTCCTTTCTCAGACCCAGTCGCAGGTGGAAAAACTATTCAGACTTCAAACGCTAGAGCTATTGCTAATGGTTGCAATCTACAATCGATTTTCGATATGGTTGTACGTCTTCGCAATAAAGGTGTTGATAAGAAGTTCGTGCTGTTTTCGTACTATAATCCTATATTTAAATATGGCGTAGCTAAGGCTGCAGAAGTAAGTGCTAAAGTTGGGGTAAATTCATGGTTGATTGTCGACGTGCCTATGGAAGAAAGCAACGAAGTTACTTCGGAATTGTCTAAGTACGGAATAGATTTTATTCCTCTAGCTACAACAACTTCGTCTTTAGAACGCATCGCGGAAATTTCTAAGTGCGGAAGTGGCTTCATTTATTATGCTGATGCAGCCGGCACTAGAGATTCTTTGCCAGATGAATTGTTGGCAAAGATTGAAAATGTCCGTAAAATTTCTGTATTGCCTGTGGCCGTTGGTTTGGGTATTTCTTCAGGAGAAATGGCTACTAAAGTTGCAGAATATTCAGATGCTGTTATGGTTGTAAACAAGTTTGTTGAAATCGTAAATGATTCTCTAGATTCAAAAGGCGAGGATTATGCTCTCGATTGTGCTGAAAAATTTGTTTCAGATTTGAGTAGAGCTATGTCCAAATAGTCGTTTTTTTATATATTTTTATGAGGAGTTCTTAAAAAAGGACTCCTTTTTTTACAAAATTAAAATATTTTTGCTTTATAAAATTGATTTTATTTTGCTAAATGTTTAGTCTATCGGTGTTGTAGAAAATGAAATACTTTATATTTGTGCTAGGTTTCTTACTTTCAAAAACTCCTGAGTGTATTTTACGGGGGTTATGTTGCTTCGCGACATATTTTATGTCGATATTTTTGAGCAAACGTATGAGAATAGGTTATGCCAATATAGCCCATTGTTTCCCAGAAATATCAGAAAAACAAAGACGGGCTATTGTAAAAGAATCTGTTTGTAGAATGATTGAGATGGGAATGTTCGTTTTGGCTAGTCCGTATATATCACTCGAAAAATTGAAACCTAGAGTCAAGATAGATAAATACGTTTTAGATGAATTGTCGAAGCACGTTGAAAATCCGTCGCCTGTGATTATTTTACTTCCACATTTATGCATGTCGGAAGCCGTGACTTTAATGCCTGCGTTAGTAGATGTAAAGCTACCTCCCGTAGGCGTTATTTATAGACCTTTTGACAATAAGTCTACTGAAGAATGGGTAAAACAATCTCGTCAACGTTGCGGATTAGAATTACTTTCACGTAGAAATTTGAGAGCATCTATTGATTTTTTGAAAAAGAATGGTGCTGTTGCTCTTATGATTGATCAACATGCTGGTCGTTCGGGCGTTCAAACATTGTTTTTCGACAGAATCTGTTCTACTACTGATTTGCCTAGAATTTTAGTAGAACATAAAAATGCTCATGTAGCACTTATGTATGCAAAACGCACAGCTTTTTGGCGTGCAGAAATAAAAGCAGAATGGCTACAGATAGAAGATACCAGTAATATAGCAGGTATGGTAAATTTATGGCTAGAAAATCTCTTACGCAATGATGCTGAGGTTCGAAAAGATTGGCTTTGGTTGCATCGTCGTTGGGAACGCGTCAATATGTTTTCTATGCCAAAAATGTCAAAGTCGGAATACGACAAATGTTTACAATTAGCTGGTGGAGAGTTTAAACGTCTATACAGATATGCTGTAACATTGCCGTCATCTTTAAGGGGCTCGTTGGCTTTGATTCCTTTAATAAAAACGTTACGTGAAAGCCGTCCAGATGCTTATGTGTCTGTCATTTGTGAAAATAGATTTTTTGATGTAATATCGTCTTTCAATTTTGCCGACGAAGTAATTTGTGCGCCTAATTCAGCTAATATCGGTGCTAGAATATCTTTCTTTAGAAAGTTGCGATATCGCTATTTCGATACTCATATTGTGATAGAGAATTCATTTTTAGCAGATTTAGAATCTAAAATGTTAATGCCCCAGTTGTCATTAGCAATACAATCGAAAGGGCGTAAACGCAAATTTATTAACAGTGTATACAATGCAGATTATGCATCGGAAGCTGAAAGCCTACTTTCATATTATGAAGCTTTCTTTAGAAAATTTGGGTTAGTAGGCGATTTAGATATATCTCCGTTAGATACGCCTATTGTTAATTCAAAAAACAAAATAGCAATAGTTTGTGGTGGCTCGGGCAACCATGCTTTAAGTGCGAAAAAATGGGGCGAAATTATCAAGACTTTAGATAAAAAACTTCAAGATTATAGCTTTGTTGTTTTAGGAGATGAGTGTGATTGCCGTGCAGCATACGATATCACTAGAGTAGCGGAATATGCTGAAATTCGTTCTGTGGCTGGAAAATTATCTGATTCAGAAATGATGTCTATGTTGAAATCTTGTTCTCTTGTAATTGGAACAGATTGTCGATTGACGCATATAGCAAATGCTTTAGGTTGTACAGTTGTTGCAGTATATGGACCTACAAATCCTTTGCGCAATGGACTTGTTTTCAATGCTCCTAAAACTATTGTGCGCCCGAGAAATTCGCCTATTCAAGGTGGAACTGATGTAGAAAATATATCGGTAGAAGATGTAGTGTTATCAGCTTTAAAATTTATAAACCCATAAAAAATATGACAAATGTAGGAACCGTATTCAAATCAAATGCCACAAAAGCAATGCTCCTTGGGAGTGGAGAGCTTGGCAGGGAAGTTGTAATTGAACTCAAGCGTCTAGGTCTTGAAGTTATAGCAGTTGACAAATATGCCAATGCACCTGCTATGCAAATTGCAGATCGTAGTTATGTGATATCTATGCTCGATGCACAAAAGCTTGAGGAAGTTATCAGAAAGGAAAATCCAAATTATATAATTCCAGAAGTTGAAGCTATTGCGACTACCAAACTTGTAGAACTTGAGGCTCAGGGGTTCCGCGTAATACCAACGGCTAAGGCTGTAAATTTCACGATGAATCGCGAGGGGATTAGAACTTTGGCGGCAGAAAAGCTTGGTATGAAAACATCGCCTTATGCTTTTGCTACAACATTTGAAGAATTTGAAAAATGCGTTGAAAAAATTGGATTGCCTTGTGTGGTTAAACCTGTAATGAGTTCTTCTGGACATGGACAGAGTGTAGTAAAAACTAAGGATGATATCAAAAAGGCTTGGGATTACTCGCAATCTGGTGGTCGTGCAGGAAGTGGCAAGGTTATCATAGAAGGGTTTATAGACTTCGATTACGAAATTACATTACTTACAGTTCGTCATAGCGGTGGAACTTCATTCTGTGCTCCAATAGGTCACCAACAAATTGATGGTGATTATCGTCGCAGTTGGCAACCACATCCAATGAGTGATATTGCTTTAGAACGTGCAAAAGAATATGCAAAGCTCATTACAGATGCTCTGGGTGGGTATGGTATTTTCGGTGTTGAGATGTTTATAAAGGGTGA
>JAGAOA010000189.1 GCA_017623955.1 Opitutales bacterium | reverse complement strand
TGCATTTTTTCAATTCAATATAGTTTTGGGTTTAGTAAGTGCGTACATTTCAAATTATTTCATATATGGCATTGAAAACGATTGGCTATGGATGCTTGGCGTTGAAGGCATTCCAGCATTGTTGTTTGCTATA
This sequence comes from Opitutales bacterium, assembly GCA_017623955.1. Next base: position 8,350 of record JAGAOA010000189.1, on the reverse strand, counting down.
TTGTTATTTACGGTTCCAGAAAGTCCTCGTTGGTTAGTTCTTAAAAATAGGGATTGCGATGCAAAAAATATTTTAAATAGTGTGGGAGGTGATGATGTTGAAAAAGGCTTAGCTGATATAAGATTATCACTTTCTAATACTCAGATTGGCGAATCTTTATTTCAATTTAAATATTGGAAACCTATTGCTATTGCATTTTTTATTGCAACGTTGAATCAACTTTCTGGTATAAATGCAATAAACTACTATGCACCTCGCATTATATCGTCGTCTGGAGTTTTACAAGAATCTGCAATGTTGCAATCCATTCCATTGGGTGTAACTAATTTGATATTTACAATGTTGGGGATGTTTCTAATCGATAAACTTGGTCGTAGAGTTTTACTTTTTGTAGGTTCAGTTTTTATGACAATATTCTTGTTTGCGGTTGCCATTGGTTTTGAATATCCTCAATTGCCATCTATTTGGGGTGGAGAATACAAGTTGCCCCAATTGTGTAATGGGTTATATATGATGATTTGTTTGATGGGCTTTTTGGCCGCATTTGCAATGTCTTTGGGCGCTACTATATGGGTTATAATTTCCGAAGTATTCCCAACTAGTGTTCGTGCAAAGGGTCAGGTTTTTGGTAGTATGACACACTGGTTTTGGTGTGCTGCTATTACTTGGGCGTTCCCTATTTTTGCAGAAGATTATTCTGGAGTTCTCTTTACTTTTTTCGGAATAATGTCAGTCTTGACTTTCTTCTTTGCAATGAAAATACCTGAAACAAAAGACAAATCTTTAGAACAAATACAACGAGAATTAACATAGAAAGGTAATATATGAATAGACGAAATTTCCTATTAAAATCATTAACAGCATCCGCTTTGATAAGTACAGTTGGCTCTTCAAAGCTTTTCGCTTCTACTTCCAAAATAGATCAAGCAATTAATAATGTAGATCCGAATCCTAAAAAATTTAAAATAAAGTTTGCTCCAAATATTTATAGTTGGACAAATATTTTTCCAGTGTCATATAATGGAATGACTCTCGCTGAAAAAATGGATTTCCTTGGCAATCTTGGTTTTATCGCTTACGAAGATAATGATTTCTTCAATCGTAAACCAGAAGACCAAGAGATTATTCTCAATGCTACAAAGAAATATGGTATGGAATTTGGTGTGTTTACAGTTCCAATAAAGGGTAAATTTGTAATGACCGAAAATAAAGTAGGCGGTTCTAAAAAAGCAGATAAATCTGCAGCTATGGCTCATACAGCAGAAGCAGTTGAATCTGCCGCAAAACTTGCAAAGAAAATTGGAGCAAAATGGATGACTGTTGTCCCTGGATATTTGCACGAACATCTTCTTGATATGGATGTTTTTGCTAATGTCCTTGATCACCTTCGCCCAATGGCAAAAATATGCGAGTCTTATGGCGTAACTATGGTCTTAGAACCTCTTTGTCATGTAAATCATCATGGTGTATGGTTGAAAAAAACATCTCAAGCTTACGCATTGTGTAAAGCGGTAAATAGTCCATCTTGTAAGATTCTTTTCGATGTATATCATCAACAAACAGATGAAGGAAATCTCTTCAGAAATATTGAAAAACATTTTGAAGAAATAGCATATTTCCATCTTGGAGATGCTCCACTTCGTACAGAACCACTTTCAGGCGAGATAAATTACCAAAATCTGATAAAACATATTCATAACTTAGGGTATACTGGAATTTTGGGTATGGAACATCGCCTAAGTGATAAGTCTCTTGAAGGCGAACGAAAGATGATGAGAGCTTATAGATTGCTAGATATGGCATAAAATAAAAAAAGGAGTTTTTCGAAAGAAAAACTCCTTTTTTTATGTTTTGTTTAAAGTCTTATTTTGTAGAACAAATTTCGCAATTAGATATTTTGCGTATTCTAATGTTTTTGAAATCTGTCGTAGCACCCCCATGCTTACCTTGTAAGCCAATTCTAACTTTTTTTTGCATTTAAGATTTTTTGTGTTTTTTTAGCCATGTTAAAATTTTTTCTCCAGTTTGAGTTATTTTGTTGTTTGTCCATTCTGCCATATTCATTTTACTAACGTGCTTGCCATTTAAGAATACGTCAATTTGTTGACCATTTGCACGAACAAGCATTTTGTGCCATTGTCCGAAAGATAATTTTGTGTCAAATTCAGAATTTACATGTCCAAAAATACAACCACAATTCCAGTATGGTTTGCCAAATCTCTTAGATGAACTATCTGCAATCTGAATTTCTAATGAGTTAGGAATCCATTTCTGTACGTCAGAGCAGTATATTACTATTCCGCTATTAGATTCTTTTTCAATTCTGAATTCTAATTCTAGTTCAAAGTTTTCATAGTCTTGTGTTGTGAAAATAACTTTGTCTTCCGTTGAGCGTAGAACGCCGTCTGAATGCAGTGACCAAGCCGATTTATCGTATACTGCATTAGATAAATCGTCATTAAAGAGAGGTTCCCACTTGTTGTCGCAACAGGTTAAATCTTTTTTAGTACAACAAGAAGTTAAAAGGATTATAATTGAAAGTAAAATAGCTGAGTTAAAAAGTTTTTTCATACCCAATTATAATGTGATAAATGCAAATATCTAGTCAATCTTTTTTAATTATTCCAAAACTTCAAAAGTTAATTTGATGTATAGTTTGTTTGTTGATATAAATTATTTTCTATGAATATAAATAATCCTGAAATAATAGGTACAGGTTTGATATCAATTACATCTCTTTTAGGGGCGTATTATTTAATTTTAAAAATTCGTGAACAGTTAAGAGAAAAACCTGATCCAAAACTTACGTATGTAACACAAACACAAATGCAACGTATGCGAACGGAAATTGTAGATATGTTTTCAAGTTATCTACAAGACCTACGTGCATTGCGATTAGAAATTAGAGATGAGAATAAGGCTATGCAAAAGTATTATCAACGTAGTTTTTCCGATACTCGAGATATGATTAGTAAAAATGCTCAAAATATAAGTTCATTAATTGCTCAATGTTCTTCGGCAAATCAACGTATATCAGAACTAGCATTAAAAACTGATCGTATAATTTTAAAATCAAAGGAGGATAAATGAATAATTCATATTTGTTGCGTCGTATAATTTTAGCACAATTAGAAGCATCTTTCCCAGTATCATTACCGTTAAAAACACTATCCGAAGGTTTGTTGTTAGCTGGGCTTGATAAATGTGAGAATCTTGAAAAACATTTGGCGTATTTAGAGCAAAAGAAATTGATTGAATCTCAATATTGCGAAATATGTCCAGCGTTTGTGCGTTATAAGATAACATCTAAAGGTATAGATTTTATCAATGGAGGAAATTTCTAATGCCTACAAGAAATGACAGTTGCAGTGAAAAAAATGATGCTGTTAAAAAGTTGTCGAACGCGGATGTGCGTCGACATATAAGGCGTATAAAGAAAGCTAAATTAGATACAGACAAGATTTTTGTGCAAGACCAAATGGATGCTGCCGAAGCATCTATCGAAATTCTTTGGGAAATTATTTTTGATTATCTTTGTGGATGCCCATCATTGAGTCCATCAGAAATAACATCTCTTTCAGGTATAGTTCAAAAGCTTGCAGCCTCTCGTGTACAGTTGGCAAACTTTGCCACAAAACGTTTTGACAATGATAGTAGTAATCATTCCAGCGAACTCAATAAACAAGCAATCGAGAAGATTGAGAATGCTTTAAATTTATTATGAACAAAAATTCTTTTTTTCTTCCATATCAACAGAAGTGGATTTTCGATAATTCACGCATAAAAATTATGGAGAAATCTAGGCAGATTGGTATGAGTTGGAGTACTGCATATAGACTTGTCAGAAATCATTCTTTTTCGAATTCTGGATTAGATTCTTGGGTGAGTTCACGCGATGAACTTCAAGCAAAATTGTTTATTCAAGACTGTAAAAAATTTGCCGATGTTTTAAATATAGCAGTTTCGCAAATTCATAATTGTTCGCTTACAAGAAGTTCTGATAGTTCATCGTTGACGTTTGCCGATGGTTCTAAAATTTTGTCATTGTCGTCAAATCCTGATGCACAAGCTGGAAAAAGAGGTGCTCGTGTATTAGATGAATTTGCTCTTCATCCCGATTCTGAAAAGCTTTATGCTATATCATTGCCAGGTATTACATGGGGTGGTAATCTTGAAATTATATCTACACATAGAGGTAAAGATAGTTTCTTCAACAAATTGATAGAACAAGTTAAATTTGGCGGTAACACAAAACAAATTTCATTGCATACTGTTACATTGCAAGATGCATTAGAGCAGGGGCTTTTAAGTAAAATAAAACAATCACTGCCTGAAGATTCTGAAATAACACAAATGGACGAATCAACATATTTTGATTACATAAAAAATTCTTGTGCAGATGAAGCTATGTTTATGCAAGAATACATGTGTCAACCTACAAGTAATGATGATAGATTTTTGTCTTATTCTTTAATCGAAAAATGTTTGTATTCCACAGATATGAAAGATTGGAAAAAAATATCTTCAAAAGCAAATCCACTTTATCTCGGTGTGGATATAGGACGCACTTGTGATTTAAGTGTATTCTGGTTGTTGGAAAAGTCTGCTGATGTCTTATATACTAGAGATGTTCAAACATTGAAGAATGCTACGTTTGCAGAACAAGAAATTGTTTTAGATTCTTATTTGAATAACCCTTCTTTGCGTCGTGTATGTATTGACAATACTGGGATTGGGCGACAGTTTGCCGAACGTGCGTTGTCGCGTTATGGTTCATCTAGAATAGTACCTATAAGTTTTACTCAAACATCTAAAGAGTTGATGGCATATCCTTTAAAAAATAGATTTGAGCAAGTTCAAATTAGAATTCCCAATGAATTAGAAGTTATTGCAGATTTACATAAAGTTCATCGTATATACGCTTCAAATGGTGGTATATCATTTGTATCTGGACGCGATGCCTATGGACATTCTGATAGATTTTGGGCATTAGCGTTAGCAAATTTTGCATGTAAAAATTCCTGTGAGATAAATTCACAAGTTATTGAAAAAGTGGATGAATATGACTTTATTTGGTAGGTAAATGCTTTAAAATAGCCGTTTTTAATAAAAAAATGCAAAAAAATCTAAAAAAAACCGCTAAAATAACGGATTTTTTATTGACAATGCATATTATAAAATTAATCTCGTGTTTAAATAAAAGGCAAGTCATAGGCTTAGTTTTATTGAAAATATGATAGAGTTTTTCTGGTATTATCAAGGCTTGAGTTTATGCTAGTTGTAGTTCTTTTTAAGATGTTTTTTATTATGTCTTTAAGTTAATAACTAAATGATATTGATTATATCTTGGAATTATCTGCAATTATAGCTTTTTTATCAAATAATTATACCCTTGGAATTTTTTTCCTAAACAGTAACAATAAAAATAAATAAAAATATGAATAAAGCACAACTCGTAGAAGAAATCCAAAAGTTGCTCGGTAAAGATGCAAGCAAAGCTTGCGCTGAAAGAGCTTTGAACGCAGTTCTTGATGCCATCAAAGCTGGCACAAAGAAGAAGTCAAAGGTTCAACTCATTGGTTTCGGAACATTCTCTGTTGTAAAGCGTAAGGCAAGAACAGGTATCAATCCACAAACAAAAGAAAAGATTAAGATTCCTGCATCTAAGGCTATCAAGTTCAAAGCTGGTGCTGCTTTCAAAGCATAAGCTGAGTTCTGATTTTTTTATAAAAGGGTTCGCCATAAAAATGGCGGACTTTTTTTTGTAAAAAATGAAAAATCGAATAGTACTTTATAATTTGTTTAAACAAAAGGATACATTGAAGCACTAAAGAAATATGGCGTAACACAGTCGTAACTAGGTTTGCTGAATACTATAAATAATGATGTCCTCAATGGATATTAAAAAAAGATGACGCAGTATTAATACTTATGTCATCTTTTATCTTAATAAACTTATACCTATTTACGTTCTTTTATGTTCGAATTTTTTTCAGATATTGTTTAGTTCAAAAATACACATTTTTTTGCTTAAAAAGGGAACGGATTGTCTGTTTTTTCGAGTTTTTCGGTCGGTTTTGTTTGAATTGTTTTATGCTTTCGCATAGATTCTTCAAACTTTTTTGCAGGCTTGTGCACGGCTAATCCTTCGACAACTATGGCCCTATGTGGACGAACAGGACAGATACTCTCACATGCTCCACATCCGATGCAGACATCAGGATGTACATACGGGATATACAAGCTCTTTTTCTTGTCACCAAACGGAATCATTTCTATTGCTTGAACGGGACAGTGTTCGCCACATGCAGCACAGTCTGTACCATCTGTTTTTACGATACAAAGGTCTTCATCAAAAATTGCTGTACCGATTTTGGTCTTTCTCTTTTCCTTGCCAGATATAAATTTAATTGCACCTGTCGGACATGCCTTTGAACAGTTATGGCAGTCATATAAACAAAAGCCTTCATTAAAATCCATATATGGTTGCATAAAGTGAGATAATCCCCACTCACTTATTGAAGGTTTTAAAATCTGAGCTTTACACGCTGCTGTACAAATTTGACATGCTGTACAATTTTCCAAGAAATTTTCAACGCTTATTGCTCCAGGTGGTGCGGTTAAGCGCTTATCGGGCCGATCTCCCTTTACGCCGTAAGGTGATACATTGGTGTTGTCGGATTTTTTTATTTGTGAATCTTTTTTTGCTCCGCACATCATTGCCGCAACCAAGCTACTTACGGCAATAGGAAATGTTCGTCTTGATATATTAGCAGATTGTTTTGATTTCTTTTCTTTGTTTGGCACGTCTTCTTCTACTTTTTGATTTTTTTTGTAAAATCTGTTTACTTCAAATGTCAAAGCATTCTTCGGACAAGAGTTAACACAATTTAGACAAAGTACGCATTTTGAAAAATCTAATTTCTTGTTTTTTGCATCTACACATTCACTCTTGCAATGACGTTCGCACATTCCACATGATACACACTTAGATGAATCGAGAACGAGAGTAAACAACGAAAATTTTGAAAGCACACCCAAATACGCTCCAACTGGACAAACTGTATTACAAAATATTCTTCCACGCAAAATGGTTGCTATCGTTATGGAAATAAGAATTAATAATGCAAATCCAAACAAGACAATAGATATTCTAGGATTGCCATTTATTGGACCTATAGTATATATTTCAAATTCATACAACTTTGCACTTGTTGCATCGGTAAGCAGTGCTGCAACTGGATGAACTACTGAACCCATTATTTTCCCGTACAATGAGTATGGTTCAAAAAGTCCCAACATTGTAGACCAGCCACAAACGATTAATATTGTTGCAAGCGATAAAAAGAAAATTCTAATGCAATTTTTAGCATTACGATATTTCATCGTTGTTACATCTTTCAAGAATTTGCCTAATCTAGAATTCTTAAAAAACTTTAGTTTTGCTATCTTTTTTATGGGGAATCTTATGATATCCATAAGAATTCCAAATGCACAGAAGCTTGCACAATACACTCTGCCAAAGAGCAATGCACATATACTGAATGTTACAAATGCCCCTGCCGATACTATTGCTCCTGTTGATATCCATTTTATAAGCGATGGAGCAAATTGCGTCTTTATTGGATTGTACATATAGTAAGGCTTTGGCAACTGATTGTATAAATCGAGAAACTGTGCCGTAATTAGTACAAATACAACCAACGCAACTATTATTCTTGCTTTGCGTAGAAACTTTAATAGAGATGTCATAAACTTATTTTCTAAGCCATTGAAATTCTCTTTACAGACAATTTTGATAAATCGGCGGTTCCAACGCCTAGTTTTTCAGCGGCCCCGATATATTTAATATCGCTGAGTTTGAACGGAGTTCCCATTTTAGCGAGTTTTGCAACTGTTGCAAATATCTGAACAGCAGCAGCATCGGCTGCGACTATGTCTGTTGAGATTATTTGATATTTTGCAATAGGTGCAAAGTCTGGAGATTTACCAATAGGACCATATTCAAGCATTACTCTATATGCATCGACAATAGTAAGTGTCGTTTTTTGGTATGTAGCATAGTCGGCAACGCACTGAGGCATATTATTGCGATGATACCATTTTCTATACCAAACGCACCCCATATAGTTTTTCATTGCACACGTAATCTTTGCTCCGCTATGATGTTTCAATACAGGAATATTTATAAAAACATCTGGATTTATTGCAAGCTTATGAACTTTTGTTTTCTTTAAGATTACTCCCTTGGGAATATTTTGTTCTTCGTACATAGCTTCGTTATTACCTGCGACCATTTCACCTCCATTATCTTCAACTGCTTTTTGTATCCCGCTAATTTTATAACGGT
>JAGAOA010000188.1 GCA_017623955.1 Opitutales bacterium | reverse complement strand
TGTGTTACGTATAGGATTGCGTATGCTACGTGAGAGACTGTCATATATTCCTTCAGGAAATGAATCTATTGTAAAAAGTAGAGTGGTCATTATTGGAGCGGGAGATTTAGGTGCATCGTTAGCTTCCGATTTATTAGCAAAGCGCCATTTAGGTGTAGAGCCTGTAATTTTTCTAGATGATGATTTCACTAAAATTGGGTATCAAATAGCGGGTATAGATGTGTTAAAAATTCCTAACGATTTCTTATCATTGAAACGCCAATATTCAATAGATAAAGCCATCGTAACAACATCGAAAATTCCCGCATCTAGACTATCTGATATTACTACGGCTTTAAGTAGGGTCGGTATTAGTGTTATGATTCAGCCTTCATATTTTGATTTTGCGGTTGGACGCACAAAACTTGCTCCAGTTAGAGAAGTAAATGTCTTAGACGTTTTAGGACGTAAAGCAATAGACTTAAATGACGAAATTATTGGAGATAATTTGTTTGGTAAAGTTGTTATGGTTACAGGTGCTGGCGGCTCTATTGGTAGTGAACTGTGCCGACAAATTGCAATGCGTAAGGTTGATACATTGATTTTGGTAGAGCATTGCGAGGTTCAACTTTTTAAAATTGAACAAGATTTAAAATCACTTAAATTTGGTATCCAAATTAAACCATTTGTTGCAAATGTTTGCGATGCTGCTCGTATGGAACGTATAATTTCTCGCTTTAAGCCTCAAGTTATTTTTCATGCTGCCGCACATAAACATGTTCCATTAATGGAATATCAGCCAAGTGAAGCTTTAAAAAATAATGTATTAGGTACATGGACTGTCGCAGACTTGTCTAGTCGCTATGGTGTTGAAAAATTTGTTCTTATTTCTACCGACAAAGCAGTAAACCCTACTAATGTAATGGGGGCGTCTAAGCGTTTTGCAGAACTCGTAGTCCAATCTATGCAGAACAGGGAAGGCAATAATACATGTTTTGTAGCAGTGCGTTTTGGTAATGTTTTAGGTTCTTCGGGCTCAGTTATTCCAACTTTCAAGAAACAAATTCAAATGGGCGGTCCTGTTACATTAACTCACCCTGATGTAACTCGCTACTTTATGACAATTCCAGAGGCTGTAGGTTTAGTGTTGCAATGTGGTGCTCAAGCTAGAGGTGGAGAGATTTTCGTTTTAGATATGGGCGAACCTATCAAAATTATAGATTTAGCATTGCGTATGATAACCCTAAGTGGCTTTGAGCCATATAAAGATATAGATATAGAGATTGTGGGTTTGCGTCCCGGAGAAAAATTGTACGAAGAACTTCAAAATAAAGATGAACGACTTGTGAGAACTGAGCACGAACGAATATTCTGTTTTAGTTGTCAGCCAGAAAAGTATGAAGACGTATATGCAAACGTTAAGAAGATTTTAAAGATATCCGATTCTTCGTCGGTAAATGAATTGAAAAAATTTTTAAAAGGGGTTGTTGCTGAATATAACGTACAATACTATGATTAATGAAACTATATAAGATTTTTTTCTTGAAAAAAGCTTATTTTTTGAGATTATCAAAAGCAGTAAAATAATTTTTCTAACAAAATAAACTAATATAAAATATGAAAAAAATACTAATCGCTATGTCAATTTGTGCAGCATCATTTGCTTTTGCACAAGATAACACAGGTGCAGCTGCATCTCAACAAGCTGCAGTAGATCAGCCACAAGATAAAGTAGCAGAATCTATTGCTGATTTGAAACTCGGTTCAAAGATTCTCGACAGATTCTCAGCTTCTGTAACAGCTGGCTATGAATCGGCATATGTATTCCGCGGTATCAAGGAAGCTGGCCATTCAATGAGCCCACAAGTTGATCTCGGTTATGATTTTGGAGCAGGTTTTGCTGCATATATCGGTTATTGGGGTAGCTATGAAGTAGGCGATTCAGAAGATGCTTTTAATGAAAGCGACATCTATGCTGGTGTTACATATACATTCAAGAACGTAACATTCGATACTGGTGTAATCAACTACATCTATCCAGGAAATGGACAAGACGAATGGGAATGGAAAGCAGCAGTTAGCTATGATACAGTTGACTTCCTCGGTGACTTCAATGTTTGCCCATCAATTGCATACTTCTACAATAACGAACTAGATGCAAGCATCGTTGAAGTTGGTTTGTCATACTCAGCTCCAGTTATGAAGTGGATTAATGGCGACAACTGGTTGTCAATTGATTCTTCAGTAATGTATGGTTATGTAAACCGCAATGGTTCAAATGCAAGAGAATTCTCGGGCGATTACAGCTACATTCAGTTGAAATCAGACCTTCGCATTGCTATTACTGACTATTGCTCATACTCAGTTGGCGTACGTTATTCATGGGCTTCAGGTAATGGTGTTCGTGGTTATAACAACACCATCACAGGTGCTGACGCAGACGAAAGCAACCATGTATGGTTTGGTACAAGCATTTCGTTTGGTTTCTAATTTAAAACAAATAGTTTAAAACAAAAAAAAGCCTTCGTACGAAGGCTTTTTTTGTGCTCTTTTTGTAAAATTGTAAAAGATTATTTAATTGATTTACCGTTCATATAATTTCGGAGTGTATAAAATCTATAAATATATCACTATTGTTTTCGGTTTAATTATCGTCAATTGTTTTGAAATGGTCTTATTTGTTATTATAAAACTAAAGACCTTTAAAGTTTTTATATTTCTGTCGTTTTTGTTTTTTGAGTTTTTTGCTGATATAGGTTTCAGCCCCTTTACTCCTTTTTATAGGCAACTTAGAATATAGATATACATAAAAGGAATTGCTCTACTAACATGAAGCCACCCAAGTAAGTAATTTCTGTGGCTATTAAATATAAAAAGAGTGGCTTCACCAACGTGAAGCCACCCTTTAAAGTGGTGCCAGAGACGGGATTTGAACCTGTGACCAAAGGCTTATGAGTCCTCTGCTCTACCGCTGAGCTACTCTGGCAATATTAAAAAAGAAGTCTGCAAAAATACCTCGACTTGTCAAGATATAAATTACATAAAAATCTTTAAAAGAACAATAATCAGACCTATTTTTATTTATTAAATCTGATTTTTTAAAATGAAGTAAAACAAGTGTTATTCAGCAACAACAACAGAAACTTTTCTGCGTGCGCCGTCCCACTTAACGATGCCGTCAACGAGCGAGAACAAAGTGTAGTCTCTACCCATACCAACATTTTCACCAGCACGAACTTTTGTGCCACATTGGCGAACTATAATGTTACCTGCCAAAACATATTCGCCACCAAACTTCTTAACACCTCTGCGTTGCGAGTTAGAGTCGCGACCATTCTTAGCTGAACCTTGACCTTTTTTATGTGCCATAAAAAACTAATCCTTTCTTGTCTTACGCTTTGATAGATTCAACCTTCAAGACCGACAGCTCTTGGCGATGACCCTGCTTGCGCTGGTAGCCCTTTCTGCGATTTTTCTTGATGATGACTACTTTTTTGCCGCGTTTGTTTTCCAATATCTTAGCAGAAACGCTTGCGCCTTCTACCAAAGGTGTGCCAAACTTAGCTGCGTCTGCTTCTCCGACCATCAGTACTTCTTTGATTTCAACAACATCGCCTGCATTAGAATTTGCAAAACGATTGACGATGATTACATCGCCTTCGCTTACGGTCAACTGCTTTCCTTGTATTTTAATTGTAGCTTTCATTTCTATTTGAAAATTTCTAAAAGACTACTATTAAATGGCTCTTTATTTTTCTTGCAAGCATTTTTTTACATTTTTTTTACAAATGTTGCAAAATATACGTTTTTTAGAGCGAAAATTACTTGATTTTAAGGTGTTATTACTGAAAAATAACTATATGTTTGAACAATTAATAGAGCTTTTCTTATACGTATTTGAAATTTTATCCTCATATTTTTGCAAACATAAACTGAAATTTTTGTCAATTTGTATAGTTATTTTGGTGATTTTTTTATGTTTTTGTATATAAAAATCGACAAAAAATAGGCTTTTTTTGCACTAATCGTTCTTAATTATTAGGTGTTTTGGAGCTATTTCTACAATGGAAACTTCATTTTGTTCTGCTTTTATTTTACCTAAAATTTTGGTTTGATAATTGTGTTGTGGGATATAATTAACGTCATCATCATCCTCTTCTGATGCCTCTACTTGTGTAGCACTGATAGCTAACGATAACAACCCAGCACTGATAATAAGTAAGCACGCAACAGCACCCCATTCCGAAATGGCTCGAATTTTAGAACGCTTTGGCGATTCTATAAGTCGTTCAATATCAACCCCAGCAATCTTTTGGAATTTGAATTCCCTGCCATAGAGTTTACATAAATTTTTATGCATAGCACAACTTCTTAAAAAGAATGCTTTGGCTTCTTTATTAGAATTTATGCAATCAAAGAGGCTTTGCGCTTCATCTGTGGAAATTTCTCCATCAAGATAAGCAGAAACTAATTTTTGAAACGCCTCTTTAGTAATAATCATAAAAACTGTTCGAGCTTTTCACGCAAACAATCCCTAGCTCTAGCTATTCTACTTTTGACAGTTCCTATACTCAAACCTAATTTTTGTGCAATTTCTTCATAACTTAGTTCTTCTGCTACACGCATACGCATTATTTCTGCATATTCTTTAGGAAGTGATTGCATTGCTTCGTTCATTATTGCTTCGTTATCACTACGTTCAAGAATGTCGGCTGGTGACATATCGGAACTTGGTAAGACATCGGCAAATGTTGAAAACGATTCTTCGTTTGCAGATGCAGAAATGACTGCATCTAGTGATGTTGTTACATCTGAACCGCGACGCTTTACCTTTTTAAGTCTATTGATTGAAAGATTACTTATAATTCTGAAAATCCAAGTTTTAAGAGAGGATTCTCCACGGAAGGAAAAAATACCCTTGCGAATTTTCAAAAGAGCATCTTGTGTCAACTCTTCAGCATCTTCGTGATTTTTAGTTATAGATTTAGCTTTAAGCAGTATATCTTTCCCATAAAGGCGGGAAAGCAATTTATAAGCCTGCTCATCATCTTTCTTGATGAGTGCTATTATCTCTTTCTCGTCTATTGTTTTTGAATTTATCATTTTACGTATTAGATTAGACTATTATTTTACAAAAAAGTTTCAATATTTTTTTTATTCTATTTTACACACAAAAAACTATGCTTTTTTTATAATAAAAGCACAATAATGTTATTTATAGTGTGATTATCATTATAATTCGGATTTTTTTCAAAAATCTAAAAAAAATAATTGCAGTAATTGTTATTTTTTGAGATTGTTGTGTAACTCAAGCGTTATGTTCGACTTTATAAAGTTTAAAAAGAAAACAAAAGGGATAGCCCTTTTTAATTGTAAAACAAGCGAAATTAAGAAAATTGATTCTTTTCCCTATTTCGCTACTGCCGATTTTTCTCAGTGTCAACAGGGGCATGCAGTTATAGAAATTTTTACTCAAGCGGATGGATCTTTTGCGATAGCTCCAATAGAGAAAAACGACGTGTTTGTAAATAGTTGTCCGTTAACTGAAGCTAAAACTATTGAAAATACAACTACTCTTAGAATTGGGGAAAATTTATATTACTTAACTACATCGGCTGAAATTGCTGAACGATTTAGAAAAATAGATGTTTCTAGATGGCTAATTTTTTACGCTGACAATGGTAGAATTGAAGATGAAGTTCCGTTTGAACGTATAAGAAATAGCGTTATTAATAGAGGTCTAAGTGGAGAAGGTATGGCTATTTGTCCATATAATTTTGAGATTGGATTTATGTTCTTAAGCGTATTTAACGATGGAATAGATGTTCCTTCTTCGATTTCATCTGTTGCTCCCGTTTTGGCTGAATCAGCTGTTGCTGCGACATGTCCTCTATGTTGGTTAAAATTTGATTTAGGTGATGCAATGAGTATTGCAACTCATGAGAGCTTGAGAGGTGATCCTATTCTTGGCGCAGATGAAATGTTGCGTTTTCTACCTACATCGTTTAATGAAGACGGTGTTGCCTTAGATGCGACAGGGATGCCTTCTCCAGATATAGCTTGTCCGCATTGTAGAAAACGGTTGCCTCCAAATTATTTAGAATTAGATCAAAAAATATTTTCTATTGTAGGCGCGCCAAGTTCTGGTAAATCGTACTATTTAAGTGTTCTTATACATCAATTATCATTGTCGTTGTACAAAAACTTTGGCATAGTAATGAAGGATTTAGATCCTTCGGGGAATATGTTGCTTTCTCAGATGAAGAATCGCCTTTTTAGTGCAACTCGTCCAGAAGATGCTATTTTGGCAAAAACTGCCTTAGAAGGAGCAATGTACGAACGATATCCACGATTTGGGAAAATGGTATCATTGCCAAAGCCTATGACTTACTCTTTGGCTGAAGATGGCAAACCAAAAACATCTATGATTTTCTATGATAACGCTGGAGAACATTTTGAACCTGGTTTAGATATAGAACAGTCTCCAGGTGCTATGCACGTTGCTAGTTCGGCTGCAATTTTCTTCTTATTCGATCCTGCTGCAAACAGGGATTTCAAATCGGCGTTGGGTGATTATCCAGATCCGCAATTATCTATTGTTGGTCGTGTTGATCAGCAAGATACTATTTTATCTGAAATGGAAGTGCGAATAAAGCGTATTAAGGCTTTAGATTTAGATAGACGTATAGATACTCCGTTGGCCATTATAATTGGCAAATGTGATATGTGGACTCATCTTTTAAAAGAGCCTTTGCCTGAAGTTATTGTTGATGGTAAATTGGATTTGTCGGCAGTTGATCGTTCTAGCGAAATATTACGTAGTTTTTTGTTGAATATTGCTCCTAATATTGTTGCTGCGGGTGATTCAATCTCGACAAATACAAAATATTTTGCAGTTAGTGCATTGGGACATTCTCCTCAAATGATAAATGAGGGTTTTTGTGCTGGA
Source organism: Opitutales bacterium (assembly GCA_017623955.1). The sequence goes on along the minus strand of JAGAOA010000188.1, from coordinate 13,975 downwards.
AAAATTGCTCCTATTCCAGGTAAATTAAATCCAATAAACACTGATATTCCGATAATTTGGGCGTTGTCTCAATGTTCAGAGTTAATTCCAACTAAGTAAATTGCAATGGCATATCAATTAGTATATACAAGTTATAGTGCATCGTTAATTCAAGGACGAACTGGATTTTCGACTGTGGCTCGTTGTAAGTCTATGCCCGAACGATTGGTAAGCGAGGTAGAGCGAATAAGCCAGTATGATTTAGCTCATGGAACGGTATATGCTCATAGAATTATACGTTTATCATCAACTTCTTATCATATCTTGTCTCGAACAAAAGATTGTGGTGTTGATTATACCAATCGCAACAATTACATAGCACATCATCTAATATTTTCGGATAACGAAATAGATTCTATTGAAGCTAATCCAGCAGAAATTATGTTAGGTTATAATCAATGGATTGATTCGTTTTCGGGTGAACCTAGATATATTGAAGAATTATCGCCCAAAGATTTCAGTAGATACGGAATTCTAAAGCTTCCAGCAAATACATGGTTAGAGGTTTTTGGTGATAGTGCGTGTGCGTCGGTGTTGGGTAATAGTTCATTAATAGAAGCAGATGTAAAAGATTCTTTGTTACTGTTGCGTTTGTATGCTGAAGCTTTATTGTTGTTAAAACATTGTCGGCAAGATTGGAATAGAACTTTTACTACTTACTTATTGCCATCTGATAATTCTTCAGATTTTAATTGGTATGTAGATGGAATATCATCTGCGTCAGTTGATGTTTCTGTACGTTCAAGAAAATGCAATATAATGCCAGTTGGTCGTACAGCTGAATATGCTAGAACTGGAATTGCTACTAATTCTGAAAAATATAATCTGAAAGTTAAACAGAATATAGGTAGAGAAAGACAATTTAATGTTGTTACAAATTCTGAATCATCAAACAAGCTTATATTTATTTTGAGTATTGTGGGATGTATCATTATAATGGTCGCCCTTGCTTACTACTTTGTTATTACTGATGAAAGTAATTCGGGAGTTCTAATTCAACAATCTCAACAAACAAAACAACCTTTAGTATCTTTAAAAGCTTTAGATAAACAGGTAGAGTTGCCTCTTAAAAAACGAGAAACACTATCTCAAGTTATATCAACTGCACGTGAAAAAATATCTGATGGAGCTTTCTATGAAGCTATGCAGTATTGGAATAATAGTGAATATGCAAATTCTCATGCTAAATATAAACAAGAGTTAGAGGATGATATTTTAAGTACTATAAAATCTATGTTGCGTTTTGCAGAAAATGTGTCGTTGAATTCTATGGCTAGCGAAACTGAAAAAGCAAAGGCTTTGAAGAATTTGATGATAATTGAACAATCAGAAAAATTTATATCAGAAAATACTCGTTTTATAATGCGAGAAAAAATTTTAGAGCTAAGACGGATTATAAATAAAAACAAATGACTTCGGAATTATTAATCGTAAAAATACAATCATTGCTAGCTTCGGATAACGGCGAAAATCAGGCACAGAAGCGTGCTATTGCAATGGAATATTGCAATCAATGCACTCAGGCTCATGATCTTTTAGAACATTGTTCTGCAATGATAAAAGCTGGTAGAGAATATTCTGCTTTAGAATTTGCAGAATCGTGCAATCTATTAGAACGCATAAATACATTATCATTTAAAGAAGAAAAACTATGGGCAGAATTTTGTGCAAATTCTGGATTGCCGTTCCCAATGCCTTTTGATGAAAATTTAATTGAGATTGTTTCATCGTTATATCAAAAGGGTATATCGCAGACTCATCCATTATATAGGGATTATCGTAGAGCTATGCGTCTTAGGGATTTTGACAAAGCATTAGCGATAATTACTACTATATCTAAAATAAACGCTACAGATGAAGTAGCGAAGGAAGAGTGTCAGCGTTTGCGTAAAAGTGTTGTTGATCGTAAATTAAAACGTCTTGGTGAATTGTTAAATACACCTTATCTTGATGATTCTTCAGAAATTGAGAGTATTTGTGCATTTTTAGAACGCAATAACGATTATGTTCACGGCAAGCCTGAATGGGAGCTTGCTCTAAAGAAACGTGCTACCATTGCGGAGGAAAACTTATATGAAAAAGTTTCAAACATAATTGCACGGATGCGATGTCTTAAAGCTCCTGATGACTTAGATGAAATAGTATCTCTTTTAGGTGAATTAAATTCAATGCCAGAAAGTTTGAAATTTTCGCCAATAGATGAAGAATTTATTGAAAATGTTTCGAAGATTGCTATGCAACTTCAGGCTGAAAAACTTTCAAAAGAAAAATCTCAAAGAGCTACTGCACTTATAGCAAACGAACTCAATAATAAAAATGCTAAGGTTAGCAAAGAAAGATTGATTTTATTGAGGAAACTCAGGGTTGATGCCGGTTCAGGATTACCTCCTGAAACTGTCAAAATTTTAGATGCTGAAATTTCAAAATTGAAAGTATCTCTTTTTATAAAGAGATTTTCAATTGCAATGGCTAGTATGGCGATTGTTTCTGTATTGTGTTATGTTGGATATGTTGTTTGTATTGATACATTGCATAAAATACAGAAAGGTAGATTAGAAAAGGCTCTTGTTCAAATTGAGATGATTGAAGATCCTAGTGCTATGCTAAGTTCTGTAGAAGATGTTTTTAAAAAGTATGGGTTGTATCTTGATGATCCTGTCTTAAATGGACGCTTTCAACAATTGAAATCTCAAGCACAAGCAAGAGTACAAACGGTTGCTCGTTTAAAGAAAATGCTCGAGTTTGTGGAAAAAACCGACTATGCAAAAGCTACTTCACGTGTCTGTTCTGAAGCATTAGATAGTATCGATAAAGTATCAGAAGAAATAATTTTATTACCAGAATCGGCAAAAGCTGAGATAGTTTCTAGATTAGACAAAATAAAAGAGAATGTTGCTTCGCAAATTGAAAATCGTAAATTGGAGACAAGTTCAAGAATAAGAAAATTGCTTGCTGAATACGAAGAATTATTGTCGCAATACGAAAGTTTTTCGTTTGATAGAATTATGCTCGATAAACGATACAATGTTTTGGTTTCCGAATTGCGCTCATTTATGGAAGATACGCGTTCGCTTTTTAAACCTCATCAGATTGATATAGATAAATACAATGATATCTCTGTTAGAATAGGTGATGCGAAACAAAAGTATGCGGATTTTGATGATGCTAGAAAATCATTGATGTCAGCAAAATCATTCGAAGAATACATTGCAATAGCAAAACTTTTAAAACAAAAACCCTTTGTTCCTGCTGATTTCTATAAAAAACTTACTAAAATAATGGCTCAAGCATCTGCAATAAAGATGGGACAGTTGGCAGAATTTGCTGAAGCATCGGCGATAGAATCGGCAATGCGTGTTGGTGAGTTTTCTAGAATGATAATAAAATTACCGCCTCTACTTGGAGATGTTTATAATTATACTAGAGAAAATGGTAAGATAATTTATTCGTTAGGTGCTGCAATTGAAAAAGAAAATAAATGGTCTAGCGGAAGCGAAACTATGCAACGCGTCAATGAAATAAGAAATAATGGTAGCACTAATTATGTGTTGTATAGAAAACATCAAGTGTTAGGTAAAATTGCAACAGGCGAAAAATTATCAAACGGTGGATTATCTGAAGAGTCAAAGTTCGCAAAAAAAATAGTGGATATTGCTGCTGAAGAATCTATGTTGAGTGCTTTAGAATTTATAGTTTCTAGTAATGCTAATCCGCTAATGAAGTTAATACTAGAAAATTACTTGTTTGAACAAATGCGTAAAGATCCGATATTTAGTGGTTTGCTATATTCGAAAACTGCTCTTGCTAGAGAGATTCTTGTAAAAAAATATGTTCGTGGCTTCTCCTTTCATTCTTGGCTGTTTGAAAATGGACCTCGCAAAAATTTTATCGAGAAGGAACTCTATTCTTGCCCATTGCCAGATCTGAAAAAAGAAGCCAAAATTTGTATAAATTCAATAATTATTGCTCAACAAAATCCATTGAAGATGATTGGCGTTGTTAGAGAAAATGGTATGAAAAGTGTTTTTGCAGATTCTGTTGGAGCTGTTTGGGCGGTAGATAAAACTGGCTCGTTTGGTCGTATTGCCGATAGTATGGATGTAATGGGTCCTGCCGCGGAATTAAGTCCTATCCTTGCCGAAATAAAATCATCGAAGAAGATAAAAGATGAAGCTACTTTAATGTTGAAATGAAACAATTAAGATATTACTTACTGTGGAAGGGCGTTGAAAGCGGTCCTTTCTCTTCTGAAGAAATTGAACGAAAACTGAAGTTTGGTGAGATTGGGTTACTTTATAAAATTAAATCTGAAATTGATAGTGAATATTTCTTACTGAAAGATTATGAGTTTACATCAGAATTAGAGAAATATAATGAATGTAAATGGGTAAGGAGTATGTTTACTGAGTATGCTCTCTATATTTTGTCAGGACTATCTTTTTTATCGAAGTGGATTGTGTTTGTAAGTATAATGGCATCTGTTATTGTTTGGATTTTTAATAATAGAGAGTTGGCAAAAAAAAATATTTTAATAACATTATTTATGGGATGTATGGGGTTCGTGTTTTTTGAAATGATTTATCCTGTGTTAATTCAATAAAAAATGTTGCGATTTTTTGTTGTCAGTATTTTTATAAGATCGTGAAGAAAAATCGAAAAATTCTATTTGTAGTAAATGTTCAAAAACAAAATGCTTTAGTAATAGCTGAAAAACTCGCATCTATTGCAAAGAAAGGTGGATTGGATTTTGAAATCTCAACAAATTTTCCAACGCCAGAAAAGTATTTTGTTGATATCGACAGTTGTTGCGTAATCGGTGGCGATGGCACTATATTGTCGTGTGCAAAAATGTTGGCAAAGTATAGTGTGCCTGTTTTTGGTATCAATCAGGGTAAGCTAGGCTTCTTGGCAACATATAATCAGGAAATTGATGAAGATTTGTTTTTATTATTAGCTCGTGGTGAAGGTAAAGTTTTCGAACGAGCTATGTTACAGACTAGTTATGAAAATAAAAATTATCTGGTACTAAATGACTTCGTTCTAAAAGATTCTCGTATAGGTGGTATATCTAAGTTTAGAATTTATGCCGACAACGAATTTATTGCTGAATATATGGGAGATGGATTGATTTTCGCAACACCGACCGGTTGTACTGCATATAATCTCTCGGCTGGAGGTCCTATTATTCATCCTAAATCTCGTTCGTTTGTGATGACTCCTATTTGTCCGCATACATTGTCAAATAGAAGTTTAGTTTTGAGCTATGGAACCTTAGTGAAAATTATTTGTATAAACGGGGAAAGTGCTTTAATTGCTGATGGACTTCAGGTGGCAACAATGACAAAAGGATCAGAACTTGAGCTTTATATGCCACCTTGTAGTGTAAAGTTTATGCGCTATCGTGGACATTCGTATTTTGGCATTTTACGCAGTAAATTGGGTTGGGCTGACGATCCAAGAGAATTAGAAAACAAACACAGAAATTCTTAAATTCCAATGGAAAATTCCTCAAAAGATTTAAAAAAAGAACGTTGGTCGTTTTTTTTAGCGTTGTTTGCTATCGAAGTAGCTCTGTTCGGTAGTGCATACATACTAGTTGAAAATGTGTTTACAACGTATAATAGCGGTGGTGATTGTTTTGCTTTGATTTATAATCCGTACGCAATTTTGGGTATAATTGATGCTATCTTATTTGTTTTATTTTTAACTCCATTAAAACCATTTGAGTTCCTATTATTTAAATCTTTTGCATGTGCCGGCTTCTTTACGTATTTACAATATTGCGATGAAAAAGACTTATGGATAAAAATATTAATGTGCGTTTTTGTCGGGTTACTTACTCGCAGATTAGGTATAATTTTTACTTCAATAATTGCTGTAACTGTAATTTTTATTAGTATGTTTAACATCTTATACTTTTAGTTTTTTATGGAAGATAATATACAAAAGAAAAATAAAACATCGATGATTAAAAAAATAAAAAGTTTTATAGATGATCTTTGGACTGTGTCTTCTCAAGGAGAGAAGGGTGTGCGAAGAATTTCGATTATTATTGCTCGCATTGTTTATACGATAGTTATGGGTATTGTAAAGAAACGTATTCTTGTGCAAGCATCATCGTTGTCGTATGCGACTTTGTTAGCGGTTGGTCCAATCCTTGCAATTACTATCATGTTCTCAAGCGTATTCTTTAAAGATAAAGATGAGGATTTTGTATACAATAATATAATGTCGGCTGCTACTTTTGTAATGCCTGCATTTAATGAAATGATGAAAGAGGATGCAACTTCAGCTCAACAATCAAGTAATGTGGGGGTTGATTCTTCTCAGGTCTCAAAAAATCAGATAAATCCCGAAATCTATAAATTTATAGACAACATTTCAAAGGGCAGTGCAAAAGCTGGTGTTGTTGGTGTTGTTGCAATGATTGTTACGTGTTTATTGTTGTTGATAAATATGGAGAGTGCTTTTAACTATATCTGGGGGGTTGAAGTTGGTAGAAATTGGATGAACAGAATAGTATTTTATTTTGTTATGATATTCTTTGGATCTGTTGGTGCGATTTTTTCAGCTGCACTATTTGCAACGCCTACAATAGCTAAGCTTTTTGGAGGCTTTACTTTTATACGTGATTACATTCATTGGATAAGTTATGGCTTCGGTATGACTGTTATGATAATAGTGTTATCGTGCTTTTATAAATTTATTCCATTTACGAAAGTAAAATGGACATCGGCAATTGTCGGAGGTATAGTTATCACTATTTTGCTGTTATTGAATAATAAAGGCTCGTTCTTATACATCTCTTATATAAGTAAACAACAAAGCTTGTATGGGTATTTAGCTATTGTAGCAGTGGCTATGTTTAGTTTGTATATTTTTTGGACTGTATTATTGTCGGGTGGTTTAATTACTTATGCAGTTCAATTTGTAGGCTTTTTTGATGATGATCAAGCATGGAATAAAATTGGTGGAAGGACTAAACGTATGTGTGCCCTTGCTGTTTTTGCAGAGATCGCAAAAGAATTCTACAATAGAGGTTCTGGATGTAATGATTTAGATATGCTTTCGCAGAAATTAAAGCTTCCTAAAGTGTTACTTGCTCAGTGTGTAAAGTGGCTAGAAGAAAAAGATATTGTATGTATAGTTGAAAATCGTGAAAATGATTCTATTATTTTAAAACCTTCTATTTCTCCAGATATGATTACTGTGTCTGAATTTCTCTCAAAGATGTCGGAAAATGCTGGTGATAATAAAATAAACGAACGTTTAGCGGGGTATGAGAATTCTGTAAAATTAGCACTTGGTGCAATTTCTGAACTATCTTCGGGTGATGTATTTTCAAAGAAAATAAAAGATATTTTATAATGGATTTATTTGAATTTAGAAACGAATATTTAAAGGGTGGTTTAGAAAGAGATATGCTTTCTGAAAATCCTTTTGAACAATTTAAACAATGGTTTGAACACGCAGTTAATTGTAAGATAACTGAACCCAATGCGATGGTTGTATCAACCGTATCTGCTTCGGGGGTGCCATCGAGTCGTGTTGTATTGTTAAAATCGTGGGATGAACGCGGTTTTGTGTTCTACACAAATTACAAAAGTCAAAAGGCTACTGATTTAGAGGCTAACAAAAATATATGTGCTATATTTACTTGGTTGGATTTAGAACGGCAACTTCGCATTGAAGGAACTGCTGAAAAAGTATCTACGGCGGAATCTCTGCGTTATTTTGTTTCGCGTCCATTCGGCAGTAGATTAGGTGCTTGGGTGTCACAACAAAGCTCTATAATATCGTCTAGGAGCCTACTTGAAATGCAGTTTCAGAAAATGAAAGAAAAATTTTCTAATGGCGAAGTTCCTCTTCCAGATTTTTGGGGCGGTATTAGAATTATTCCAAATCGTTTTGAATTTTGGCAGGGTAGAGCTAATCGCTTACACGATCGTTTTGCTTATGAGAAAATGCAAGACAATAACAAATGGGAAATATCTCGACTACAACCTTAATTAAAAAGCATATTCGTAATGAATATGCTTTTTTGTTAAAATTGTTTTAGTAATCAAAGTAATGTTTTTGCCCATCTGGCAAATCTAGAGTAATAGTTCCTCCAGCTTTTTTAATAATTATATCATCGTATTTTTCGCCAGCAACGGAGTTAATTCCTTTTATTTTCTTTTCATTTACTAAAGTAGTATATGAGACTTGTGAAATGTTGTGTTCTGTCATATACGCAATAGCGACTTTCTCAATTTTTGCTAGTTGGTCGTTGATTATATCATTGCGTACTTTTTCATATACCTTGTATGTAGCAGGTACAAATATAGTTACAAGTAAGCCAACTATTGCCAAGACTAAAATTACTTCTATAAACGAAAATGCTTTTCTAGTTTTTTTCATATCTTATGATAGAAATAGAAAAATAAAATAATGCAATTAAATTTTATAGTGGTTTTATTGTAAATATTATTATATTGACAGATTATATACGCTACTTAGCGTTGAGATCATGAAAAAGTTTATTTTTGTATTGTTGGGAATGAGCCTTTTTTTGAATAGTTTTGCCGTAAAAGACGCAATGCCATCGAAAGAAGTTTTAAATACACCTAATTTTTATGAGGGGAAATTTATATCGCCTGCTTCTGATAAGACAGATCCTCAGGTGTGTAATTTTAGGAATACATTCGAGCTAAAGCAAGTTCCTGAGAGTTTAGTTATAAATATAACTGCTGAAAACCGATATATTTTGTATGTTAACGGCAAGTACGTGTGCAGAGGTTCTGAATCGGGAGACTTTTGTAATTGGTTTTACGATTCAGTAGATATTGCTCCATACTTAAAGCAAGGTAAGAACGTTGTTGCAGTGTCGGTTGTATATTTCTCTGATTCTTCGCCTGCCGCTTTCTTTTGGGGAAATGGTTGTTCGCTTTGGGTTCAACCTAATAGCCAAGAATATGCTTTTTTGAATTCAAATTCAAAAAACTGGAAATATCAGGTAGATAAAAGCGTAGTGTTCCCTACGAGAGTTTTATATGCTGGTGGTTCAGAGTTTGTTAATGTAAAAAATGCGATGTCGCAAAATTGGAAGGACGTTGATTTTAATGATTCGTCTTGGAATAAAGCGTTTGAAAGTTTGCGTGTGCGTAATCCAAATTGGTTTGGATATGCGCGATATGTGTTGAAACCACGTTCTATTCCAATGCTTGAAGAAAAACCTATTCGTTTGGCTTCGGTGAGAAAAATTGAGGGCATAAAAGGGGTGTCGGCAAAAGATGTTGATTTCATAAATGGCAAGCCTTTTGAAATTCCTGCAAATACAAATTGCAAGATAGTTTTAGATATGGGGCATCTTACAAACGCATATGTAGATTTCTCGGTAGAAGGTGGTGCAAATGCAAATATGAAAGCAATTTATTGTGAATCGTTTACATCGCCTAAATTGGGAGGTAATAAGTTTGGCAAAGGTAATCGCAATGAAATAGAAGGAAAAATTCCAGCGTACCCACTTTCTGATTTCTATGTTTTTGATGGCAAATCTCGTTCAATTCAAACATATAATTTCCGTTGTTTTCGTTATGTGCAGTTAGAAGTAAAAACGGCAGAGCAACCCTTGAAAATAAAAGACTTCAAGGGAACTTTTACTGGGTATCCTTTTATAGAAAAAGCAAAATTTGAAAGTGATGATTCACGCTTAAAGAAAATTTGGGAAGTTGGTTGGCGTACAGCACGCTTGTGTGCATGGGATACTTATTTCGATTGTCCGTTTCACGAACGTTTGCAATATATTGGCGATACTCGTATTCAAGCGTTAATTTCGTTGTATGTTGCTGGCGATGCACGTTTGATGAAAAAAGCATTGAAAATGTACAACTCATCTCGTATGGGTGATGGAATTGTTCAGTCGCGTTATCCTTGCAAGCAAACGCAGTTTATTGCGCCATTCTGCTTGTATTGGATTGGTATGTTGAAAGACTATTATATGCACGTTGACGATGCCGATTTTGTAGCAGAAAATCTCGATTGCATAGAATCTATAATCAACTGGTATGTTGGTAAGTTAGATAAAAATACAGGTATGTTGTCGCAAAATGTACCATATTGGAATTTTGTCGATTGGGTTCAAGATTGGCGAATTGGCGTACCTCCAATTAGCGATAAATCTGGTTCAGCGATAATCTCGTTGCATTTGGCAATAGCTCTTGATGACGCTTCTAAAATGATGAATGATTTTGGACGTAAAGATGTTGCAGAGCGTTATCAACGTTTGAGCAAGTCTATAAAAGACAGTGTTTATAAACTTTGTTGGAACGAAAAACGCGGATTGCTTTCAGATGCAGCTGGTATAGATAGATTTAGTCAACATGCGAACATCTTTGGTATTTTGAGTAACGCTATTCCAGAAAGAGACCAAAAGAATGTCTTAGAAAAAATAATAAAAGAAGCAAAAACATCGTACGCAAAACATAATCCCGACGATATAATGGAAGCAACGTTCTATTTCAAATTCTATTTGTTTCGTGCAATGAATAAAGTTGGCATAAGTGGAGACATCTTTTGGGAACAACTTGAACCATGGCACGACATGGTAAATATTGGTTTGACAACTTTTGCGGAAAATCCAGAACCAACTCGAAGCGATTGTCATGCATGGAGTGCATCGCCCATATATGAATTCTTTGCGACTGTCTGTGGGGTAAATCCAGCATCGCCAAGCTTTAAGACTGTACGTATTTCTCCAAATATGGGGAAGCTCAATTACGTAAAGGCTTCTATTCCACATCCTAAGGGTACAATAAAAATTGAATTGCGAAAAAATGAAAATTCTACGAATTTTGAATACGTTAATATTTCATTGCCCGATAGTGTTGAAGGTGAACTCGTATTATCAGAAAATAATGTAAAAAAATTTACAAAGGAGTTGATTGTTAATACAACAGAATCTAAACGTTCACGCATAAAACCTTTACATTTAAAGTAAAAAATATACTTTAATGTATATTGAGTTTTGTCGAAAAAAGATTGAACACAAATTTAAAATTTTAACATAAACTAACAATGGAAGAAAAAACATTTATAATTCTAAAGCCAGATTGTATGGAAAAAAAATTGTTGCCAGTTGTAATGCAAAAATTTCTAAATGCAGGACTCGACATTGTAGCATGCAAAATGGCTCAACTTGATGAAAAAATTTTGGCAGAACATTATGCTCATATTGCAGATAAACCATTTTATCCGCCTCTTGTAGCTTATATGACTCGTAGCCCTGTGATTATGGCTATTTTGAAAGGCGATAATGCGGTAGCTCGAGTACGTAAACTTTTGGGTTGCACAAATTCGCTTGAAGCTCCCGCTGGAACTATTCGCGGAGAGTATGGTGTGGATTCTCGCGAAAACGTAGTTCATGCCTCTGATAGTGTAGAAAATGCTATGATTGAAATTGATAGATTCTTTAGTAACGCAGAAATTTTTGGATGATTTTTGATGCAGAGTAATCCTTTTGAAAAATTTAATTTCGCACCTGATGTGATTGAAAAACTCAATCATTATGCGATGTTGTTGCGTGAAGCAAATCAAAAAATAAATTTGCTTTCACGCAAAGATATGGACGCAGTTGAGTATCGTCATGTTGCTTTTTGTGCATCGATAGGCGAGTTTTTTCAACCAGCAAAAAATGCTCGTATTGCCGATGTAGGTACAGGTGGTGGTCTTCCAGGTGTTGTTGAGGCAATTTTGTATCCACAGGCAGAAGTTTACATGTTTGATGGAGTGGGAAAAAAAATAAAGATGATTCAACATTTTATACATGAGTTGAAGCTAGATAACGCACAGGCTTTCAATATTCGTATAGAGGAATTTAAAAGTATGTTCGATTACGCTACTGGTCGTTCTGTTTGTGCATTGCCTATGTTTTTTGGATTTGTAAAAAAACGTCTAAAACACGGACGCAATGGAAATCTACAAAATGGCGTAGTGTATTTTAAAGGTGGCGATTTAGAGCCAGAACTTATTGCAAAAAAAATTATTCCAGATGCTGAATTTGATTTACAAAAATTCTTTGATGAACCACTTTATGAAGGTAAACGCATTTCTGCATTTTCTACTAGAAAAGTATTAGCCGCCGTATAGGTAAAAACTTTTAAATGCATAAAAAAAGACGTCATTAATGACGTCTTTTTTTAGTTTTAAATTAGGTTCTTTAGTACGATTTTGCAAAAATTGCACGGTATTTAGCTTCTTTACCAGTGAATATACATTTACCAGTAGGCTCACTTCCTTCTAATGGAATGCAACGAACTGTAACTTTCAAATCTTTGCGAAGCATATCTTCAACTTCTTCCGAACCATCGTAGTTTGCAATAGCAAACCCACCATGTATTTCAGGTTTCTTTTCATTCTTTGGTGTAAAATATGCGTAGAAGTCGTCTTTCGAAGAAATTTCTGTTGTGTTTTCTTGTCTGTATGCGAGTGCTTTAGCAAGGAGATTATCTTGAATTTCTTGCAAGAGTGATGGCAATGTTGCGACAAACTCTGCACGCGCAATGCTCTTCTTTTCATCATTATCGCGACGTGCAACAAATACAGAATCGCTTGCGATATCGCGTGGACCAACTTCGATACGAACTGGAACTCCTTTTTTTATCCAACTCCATGTTTTTTCGCCACCACGCAGATCGCGAGAGTCTATTTGAACTCGAATTTCTCTGCCTGCATAGGTTAATTCTGAAAGTTGCTTCTTTAAGTTTTCACAATATTGCATTATGTTTTCTTTTTCGGCATCTTTGTGTAGAACGGGCAAGATTACAACATGCAATGGTGCAAGCTTTGGTGGTAAAACTAATCCATTATCATCGGAATGAGTCATAATCATACCGCCAATTAAACGAGTAGAGACTCCCCATGATGTCGTCCATGCATACTATTCTTTACCTGCTTCGGAAAGATATTTGATATTACTTGCCTTTGCAAAATTTTGTCCTAAGAAGTGCGAGGTGCCAGCTTGCAATGCTTTTCTATCTTGCATCATGGCTTCGATACAATATGTGTCAACAGCTCCAGGGAATTTTTCACCTTCTGTTTTCTTACCGCAAATTACGGGCATTGCCATATAATTTGTAGCAAAATCTTCGTAGACGCGTAACATCTTTTGAGTCTCTTCTTCTGCTTCTTCTCTGGTAGCGTGTGCTGTGTGACCTTCTTGCCAAAGGAATTCGGCTGTGCGTAAGAATAAACGTGTACGCATTTCCCAACGCACAACATTTGCCCATTGATTTACCAAAATTGGAAGGTCTCTGTACGATTGAACCCAACGTGAATACATCTCACCAATAATTGTTTCGGATGTAGGACGTACTATTAATGGTTCGTCTAGCGGTGACGATGGAACTAATTTACCTTCTTCATTTAACTCTAAGCGCGAATGGGTAACAACTGCACATTCCTTTGCAAAACCTTCAACGTGTTCTGCTTCTTTTTCAAGGTAACTTACTAGAATGAAAAGCGGAAAATACGCATTTACGTGTCCTGTATCTTTAAACATTTTATCGAGCGACCCTTGAATGTGCTCCCAAAGAGAATATCCCCAAGGTTTTATCACCATACACCCACGAACTGGGCTATTTTCGGCTAGGTCTGCCGCCTTGATTACCTGCTGATACCACTCTGGATAATCCTGCTGTCTAGTAGGTTCTATTGCTGTTCGTTTTTCTTTTGCCATTTTTTTTATAAATATTAATTGAAAAATATATTCTACATTTATCTCTCGTATTCAAGCAAAATAAAAAAGCATTCTCAAAAGTTGAAGACCTCTACAATTGTGTCTGCAATCTTATTGTGTTTGCTTATTTACTAAAAGTTTACTTTAGAATTATATCACAGAGTACAGGATAGTGATCTGATGGGTATACTCCGTTTTCATTATAATCAGAAACTTCATACG
>JAGAOA010000187.1 GCA_017623955.1 Opitutales bacterium | reverse complement strand
CTGCATCGCCCAAGAACAAAATCATAGGAGTAATATCGTCAACAGTACCCAAACGACCAACTGGAATCTTACGCATAAATGCATCCATTTCTTCTTGTGTATACCGATACGAAAGCTTTGTCATAATAAAACCAGGTGCAACACAATTTACATTGATTTTATCTTTTGCAACTTCACATGCAAGCGACTTTGTAAACATATTTAAACCACCCTTTGCTGCACAATATGGAATGGTCTTACGCTTTACGTATGTAACGATACTGTGTACAGAACTGATGTTGATAATACGACCTTCCGTTCCATTCTTTTTCATATCAGCAACTGCCACGCGTGAACAATATGCAGCGTGACTGAGATTTAAACGAATTTGAGAATCCCAATATGTCATTGGCATTTGGTCAAACCCACCTTCTGGCATTTTTAAAGCACCACCTGCATTATTGATGAGAACATCAACCTTACCAAAATCAGCAATAAATTTGTTCATCATTTCTTCGCACTGCGAACATTCACTGACATCAGCCTTATAGATTTCAGCTTTCATTCCAAGCGCTCTCACTTTTGACGCAGTATCTTCTGCACCTGCTTCATCTTTATAAAAGTTTACGCCAACGTTAAAACCGTTCTTTGCGTAAGCTATTGCTGTTGCCGCACCTATACCATGCGATGAACCTGTGATAATTACATTCTTTGCCATAATTGTTTCTATTTTTTTTAATTAAAATTTAAATCGCCTGTGATTTATTTTCAGATAACAATAATTAGACACTTCACAGGGATTTACGATGAATAAAAACAATTTATTTCATATTTGTAAAGTAAAAAACTTCAAAAAAATCGGCAGTATAATGCTTTTCTATTCTATGGACACCAACCGTATTTCTTTTGTAATATGGGAATCGGCGATAATTGCTTCGCAATGTACCTTTGACAAACTAAACAAAAAAAACGGCTTAGAACCAACTTAGGTTGGAAGAAGTAAAACGTGCGAGATTCGAGCTGGAATTTGTGTTTTGTGAGCCGTAGCGTACTATGTACGTGAGGCGATACGAAACCAAATAACAGCCGAAAGCGTTTTCTTTTGCAACACGTGCACCGGCGGTAATCTTTTTGTAATATGGGCACCGGCAGTAATTGCTTCGCAATGTACTTTTGTTAAACTAAACCAAAAAATAGGCTTAGAACCAACGTGGGTTGGAAGAAGTAAAAACGTGCGAGATTGTCCCGATGCTTTTGCGTTTTAGCGAGCGTTGCTGTGCTATGCACTGCAGTCGAAGCTAAAACCAAAATGGAGGGCAAAGCGTTTTCTTTGGAGGAGAACTTTATACACAAAAAAAGAGTTTCACTGAAACTCTTTTTATTCTATTATAAATTAAGTTCTACTCCTCCAAAGAAAACGCGCTCTCGCACGTTTTTTTAGCGAACGTTGATAGGAATAGCAACTTCCTTGAAACCGAAACCGTTTACATAAATAAAGCCACTACCTCTAGCACCTGCTTTAATCGGAACAGTTACACTCTTTTTGCCCGCAGGTACAATAACGTTTTCCATAATTAGCGAGCTTGGAACATTAGTTTTTATGTCAATAGCGTAACCTTCGGCAGGCGCTCTAAAACCGATGTTAAAAGTAATCTGAGTAGTTTCGCCACTTCTTAAGTCAATATAGTTTGGCGATACAGCTAAAGTAGCATCGTCAACTTTAAAGTCGCCAATTTTTATTTTGCCATCATTAGAAGCTAGTTCAACAATATAAGTTTTTCCAGATTCAACAGAAGGGATAGTGAAATTTAAAGTAGTCTCTGAAATAAAGTCAGTTTTTGCTTCAACACCGCCAACAAGAACTTTATCGTCCTCAGTAAATCCTTTGCCGAGCAAAGTAATTTTCGAACCTACATTACCGCGAGTGCTTTCCAAACTTACAACGAACTTAGATTGAGTTGTAAATTCGTAAACTTCCGAGCTTTTCAAGCGACGATGAGCCGGCATACCACTAGCAATTTTGTTGATATCGTACTCAAATTGGAAGTAATACTTTGCACTATTTCTGCCACGAGGCAGAACATAATCATACAAATAAACGCCATCACCTGCATATTTCATTGGATGAACAAGCCCATCAATAACAATGTAAGGCTTGAACGATTTTTCAGAAACAGAACTATCATTGAGGTCAACCTTCATCGATAGAGTATAAGTGCGAGAAGGATTTTCTGGCATCGTTCTAGGAGTAGTGTTTTCAACAGAAGAGCAAGCTGTCAAGAACAACACAACAGTTGCTACAATAAATGATAATATATTTTTTACATTCTTCATAAGATTTATAATATAATCAGGAAACTTTTATAAATTTTACTCTTGTATTGCAAGAAAAAAAGATTTTCTGTCAGAGACATTAAAAATTCTTTAAGAATGAACATTGTAAAAAAATTAGTTGCGAGTCTAGTTTCGAGATAAAAATGCGTTGAAATACATTCTAAGTTTTGCAGAATTTATAGCAACAAATAAAATTGATGGAGTATATCTTTGAAAAATTTGGAGTATATTTGCATGTTCCGTTTTGTGCGAAACCGTGCGGATATTGTCGTTTTTACAAAAAGGTACCTAAAGACACAGATATTGAGTATTATATAGATACGCTAAATAAAGAAGTAAATTTATTCAAAAATAAAGTAGAGCAAAACAGACAAGTTAATACAATGTTCTGGGGTGGAGGAACTCCATCAATATTAAAGCCTAAACAGATAGAAAAAATAGCAACAATTTTCGAAGAGATGTTGCCAATCGATGAATGGACAGTAGAAGTTTCTCCATCTACAATAACGCAAGAGAAGCTCGACACATTCAAACGTATAGGAGTAACACGAATATCACTAGGCGTACAAAGTTTTTCCAATATTACATTGCAACGTTTAGGCAGAGCACATTCACTTGACGACACACTTAAAGCAATCGATTTAGTGGGCGAAAGTAACTTTCAACATTTTTCGTTAGATCTTATTTTTGGGACTAATGGACAAACTAAAGAAGATTTTTACAAAGACATTCAACAAGCAGTTTCAACGCCTGTTGACCACATTAGTGCGTATTGTTTAGAATTTGAAAGTGGAACATCTACCTGTGTTGGGCCCAAAACAGATGTTGAACTTGAAAAAAACGCAATCGATGCCGATTTATTTTTGACTGCAATGCACACTCTAGAACAAATGGGATTTTCTCAATACGAAATCTCGAATTATGCAAAAACTTCGCAAGCACAATGTTTGCATAATCTTTCAACGTGGAATATGGCAGAATGGATTGCTTTTGGACCATCAGCAGCTTCGCAATTTGCGGGCAAACGTTTTCGCAATACGCCGATGTTAAAAGCGTGGGCTGATGGAATAAACAATAGAAATCCTCAATACGAAGATATTGTTATTTTAGACGACGAGGAAATGTTTTCTAGTGCATTGATTTTTGGATTGCGAATGAACGCAGGTGTCAATATTTCTCAACTGCAAAAAAGATTCCCCTTGGCAAATTCTACGCAATATGTAAACACATTAAAAAATCTTGCAGAAGAAAATTTATTAGTTTTTGAAAACGATAAAGTCGCCCTAACCGAAGAAGGGCGACTCTATGCCGATAGCATCGCAGTAGAACTGCTACCTTAATTACGATACAATTGAAGCATCAAAATCTTTCCAAACTGGTTCGATACCCATTTTTTGTAAAGCCTGAGCAAATTCTTTTGGCGTTCTACCATCATCTATATGAAACTGTTCACCACTTGAGCTTCTATTAGCATAACCTCCAGGTTGAGTACTGCTGAATGCACTCATCTGAGTTACCCCGATACGCATCATTCCATCGCGCATTTTCGACTTTCTCTAGTAGAAACAACTATAGCCAATCTACTCAAGAAAATTCTTAACGCACAAGTAATTTGAATAAGTTGACGGTCATTCGGTATATTTTCTGGTTTAGGAATGTACCCGCTAGTTGCTGGGCGTATTCTAGGCAAGCTTACAGAAATCTGACTTCGCCAAGCATTCTTAAGTAAAAATTGAGCGTGTAAAGCCACAGCCAAGACTTCGAAATACCAATTATTCACTCCCAGCAACGGACCTAATCCGATTTTACGCATTCCCGCACGTGCTGCTCGTTCCGGAGTAGCCAATCGCCATTCATAAACCGACTTTGGTCCAGAAGGATGAAGAGTTGGGTACACTTGATTATCGTAAGTTTCTTGAAATACCGTCAATCCCTCGCAACCGCAATCAACATAACGCTTGTAATCTTCCTCTTTTGATGGAGCAATCTCGATAGATACGGAGGGTATTTTTTTCAAAGCTATTTTTATGGCATCTTCAATATACCCAGAAGACACTAATTTAGGATGTTCACCTGCAACAAGCAAAATATTTCTAAATCCTAAATCATATATAGCTTGAACTTCAGCTTCTACCTCTTCTAGCGATAGCGTTCTACGCTCAATAGCATGACGCCGAGCAAATCCGCAATATACACAATTATTCACACACTCATTGCCCACATATAATGGAGCAAACAAACGCATAGTTTTGCCAAAATATTTCTCAGTAATAGAAGCCGACAATACCGCCATATCTTCTAAATACGATGTCGCCACGGGCGAAAGCAATGTGGCGAATTCTTCTATATTATCAGCTCTACCCTTAGCCAAAATGTTTTCTACATCTTTAGAAGTAGAATTTTGTAGCAACTTTGCCAATGCGTGCAAATCTAAGGAATTTAGATGTTCTAAAAAAGTTTGTTTCATTTTACTAATCTAAAAAAGCCGTAAGCGGACTTGTTGGACTCGCTTTGAACGAATGTTGACTACGTGCATTTAAATAAGCACATCTACCAGCTTCAACAGCCATAGCAAAAGCCTTTGCCATAGCTAATGGATTTTTTGCAATAGCCACAGCCGTATTAATCATAACAGCATCAGCACCAATCTCCATAGCTTCCGCCGCATGAGATGGAAGGCCCAAACCAGCATCGACAACCACAGGTACGTTGCTCTGTTCAATTATAATTTCAATTTGGGCTCTAGTTTCAACACC
>JAGAOA010000186.1 GCA_017623955.1 Opitutales bacterium | reverse complement strand
GGTCGCAGGTTCGAGTCCTGCCGCCCCTGAATGAAAAAGCCGACCTTACGTCGGCTTTTTTTGTAAGGCAGGACGAGAACCCTTGGGTTCGACGCCGAGGGTGTCGGTAACGACAGCCCGAGACGGAAGCTTTGCAACGCAAAGAGCCGAACGAAGTGAGTGCCGAGACAACGCAGATTAGCTTTGCTAATCAAGTTGAACTCACAAACGAGATTATATCAAAAACACAACATCTTTAAATCTCTCAAAAAATCATTAATCAATAAAAAAGCCTCAAGTAAAAACTCGAGGCTTAAAAAATATTGATAACAAATATTAACTAGCGTTGAACTCTACCGGAACCAGCACCCTTCATCAAAGCAACTACATCCGACTTTGGAACAAAGCTGTAATCGCCTAGAACCGAATGAGCCAAGCATGAATTAGCAACAGCGAAAGCCAGCGCATCAGAATCGTTGTCAAAATCGCCACTATCGAGTCCATATAACAAACCAGCCGCAAAAGAGTCACCACCACCTACGCGGTCAACAATGCTCTTAATCTGATATGGAGTATATTTACCATCCTTCGACATAGGAGCCAATACTGCCGAATTTGAATCTACATCAAAAAGCATTGCCCCCCAATTATTATGAGTTGCCGACAAACTTTCGCGAAGAGTAAATGCAACCTTTTTAACTGTCTGAAATTTTTCAGCTATCTTGCGAGCTGTTTCTTTGTAAGCTTCAATATCGAGTTCTCCGCTTTCAACATCACTACTTCCTGACTTTATACCGAGAACGTCAAAAGCATCTTCCTCGTTACCAATTACCAAATCAACATTTTCAAGAATCTTTGGCATTACTTCACGAGCTAGTTCTCTAGGAGCCTTACCGTCCTGCCATTTCCAAAGTTTTCCACGGAAGTTGAGATCGCAAGAAACAGAAATGCCCTTTGAATGAGCTAATTTTGCAAGTTTAATGCATGCATCTGCTGCAATTTCAGAAATTGCGGGAGTAATACCACTGAGGTGTACACGTGTTACCCCCTCAAGTTTTTTGTCGAAATCGTAAGCTTCGAAAGGAGTGAGCGATACCGATGAATTGGCACGGTCGTAAACAACTTTACTTGCACGTTGATTTGCACCAGCTTCGACATAGTATGTTCCAATTCTACCATTGTCATAAACAATACCTGAAACATCTACACCAATGCCACGCAACTGATTTGCACAAGCTTTGCCTAAAAAATTATCAGGCAATGCAGTTACATACGATGTATTACCACCGAGCATTGTGATATCCCATGCAACATTGGCTTCTGCACCACCAAAAGTTACATCTAAAGCTCCAGGAAGGGACTGGAGCAACATTTTGTGTTGTTGAGGCATAAATCTCAACATTACTTCACCGAAACATAGAATTTTCATAATATTTTTGTGTGTTAGTTATTAAACTTGGATTAAACACAAACTATAAAATTAAAATAGTTGCGTTACTATTATTGATTTTTGAAAAACCTGTGATAAATACCTCAAAACTTAGCAAACTGTCAAACTTTTTTATCATATAATGCACCTAAAAAGCAAGAAATATCAGTTTTGATAAAATGAGATTATGAAATAATCGCGTAAACGACATCATAACTATTGTATTAAATTTGTTTTATTACTTTTTGTCTACTTTGTTTGAGTTTTGTTTTTTTAACTTTGCCTCTTGAGCCTTTCGTTTTTCATCGGCAATCGTTGAGATCATAGTTTTTATAAGCCCAGAAATATCTTTGTTGCATCGTTTAGCAGCACGTTCTGCACAAATAGCACTATAACGAGCAATACTGTCGACTGTTAAATATTTGTAAAAAATTTTTTCGTAATACTCTAAAGCTTTGTCGGCTTTCCCCATCTGCTCTAATTGTTTACAAGCTTGAAGAGATAATCCTAAATAATCTAGTTTTTCATAGTTGATAGAAGCCAAAAGATAATCTAACTTTTCCGATTGTATGTCTGATAACTCAAACAATTTCCATTTTAACGCAACATCAGGAAATTTTCCCTCATATTTTTTTAGAAATTCCCTAGCCTTATCCTTGCCGAGTTTTGACATTATCAAATTTGCCTTGCGAATTACCACATATTGCGAAAGTTCATCGTTTGATAAATTGGCAAGTTGAGTATCTAAATCTACCTTTAGAGGATTGAACAAAGGGTCTCCTATATAAATATTTTGCCAACTTAAAACAGGTAACGCCGCAAATGCAGCTTCAGCTGGTAAAAGATTATCTTCAAACATTAATTTCGTAAATACACCAATATTTCTAGTTAATGCTAAATATGGTTCAAATACGTTGCCATCTGTTGCTGTTGCGCCCTTGCTAATAAACGTAGGAGTCCATGCATTTTTGTTACTTAAATTAAAAGCACTAAATGAGTAAATGTGCCAACC
This sequence comes from Opitutales bacterium, assembly GCA_017623955.1. Next base: position 3,451 of record JAGAOA010000186.1, on the reverse strand, counting down.
TATAATACCCTTCATAGAAAATTTTGGGATAGAAAAATATCCACATGGATGACTGCTGTACCAACCAAACTATAGAGCAGGATAATCCATTCTATGCCCTAAATTCATAACTGTCCTAGACTCATCAATCGAAATATCAAACCCATGCTCTTTTAGAATTTTTGCGGCAGAATCTATCCAATCATCACCTAATTTAGCACGTTTGCATTTGTCGAAATATGCTCTACCCACAATTCCCCTAGATTCTACATCTTGAGTATTCTGAAGCATTTTTTTTACATCATCAAAACTAGCCCCATCTAAACGTGCAACCCTAATAAGACCATATAAACGCCATTCTTCGCCTGTTTTTGCAAAAGCTGGATTTTTCATAAAACCTTTATATTTGTTTGAAGGAAGAAAACGAGCCGATATTTCAGAATCAACGCTTGCATCAGAATTTGCGAAGCTAATAGCTTTCCTTTTCGATTTTTCCCTATCGGAAACCCCCCAAGGTATACCTTTACACAATACTAAATAATCTAAATTTATACGCGAAAGAATTAATTGACCACGTCCATAACTATCATTTGATTTCAAATCCAAAGCATTTATAGCCCCCAATTCTATAAGCTTTAAAAACAAGATATTTTCAATGTAGTGTACATAAAAATCTCTTGATACAATTCCTGTATTTTTAGGAATATCTAATAATATTATATTTTTTTCTGGAATTGCTCTGTACTTACAATACGACTTTGCCAGTTCGACAGAGTGTCTATCTAACATATTAGCGACTACAAAAACTTTTTTATTATCTATTGAAGCATTCAACAGACAAGTTGCAAAAAAAACTAGAAATAAAACAATTCTCATTTTAGATTATCCCTTATTTTTCTTATATGCTCAATGGCATTTAAAACACGCACGCTAGGTAAAATGATGTCATCAAACGGAACAAAGTAAATGCGATTATTTTTTACTGCATTCGTGTTTTTCCACGCAATATCATCTTTAATATTACTTAAAACAAACTCACGTTGAATTTCACTGCTGGCTGTAAAAAACAGTACATCGGGATTTTCTCCTAAGATAAACTCTCTTGAAAGAACTGGCCACGGAGAAGATATTTTATCGACACAATTTTCAAATCCTCCTGCTTTTAGAACATCACCTACGAAAGAACCTGCCCCAGCCGCAACGCTTCCCAATAAAAAAATAGCCTTAGGACGATTTCCTTTTGTCTGTTTTTTTATAGTATCTTCAAATTTTCTAGCTAATTTTTCTGCATTTACTTGTTTTGAAAATATTTTTCCAAGTAAACGAATATCGGATGCAATATTTGCAAGACCTTCCTCGTTTAAACACAAATATTTTATTCCACATTCTTGCAAACGACTTCGCAACGAATTGTCTCTCACATACGAACAAATTACAAGTTCTGGATTAAGTTCTACTAATTTTTCCCAATCTAAACCGAATGAAGAACCAATCCGTTTTATGTTCATCCCTTGCGTGTCACAAAATGCAGAAACCGCTAAAAGATTATCTTCTGCCCCTATTGCAAAAATTAAATCAGTAACTACTGGAGCTATCGACACAACTTTAGGAGAATTTTTAAAACTGAAACATCTTCCACTGCCGTCAACAACCTCGATTGCAAAACATACAAAGGCACAAAATAGAATATATATAATGGCAAACAAACGCCTCATTTTTTCAACATTATATCTTCTAGAGTAAGTCCAGTTAAACGTGTTAAAATTTTAAAAAATTTCATCATAGCAAAAATGAAAATTATAGTAGTAGGCAATGCTATTACAGGGAAAGACAACGCAGTCATCTTGCCAACTTCCTCGTTAAATTCAGGAGATCCTGCTGGACTTTCAAAAATGCAATATGCCAAAATGAAATTTAAAACACTGCTCAATAAAAACGAAACAGCAACGATATATGTTATATTTTTCATCTGCCTATCAAACTCATCATTTGCTTTTCGTTCTCGTAATGCGTTGTCGATTTTTTCCACATCAAAAACAGAATCACTAAGAATTATCATTTTAGCAAGAGGTCTTTTTGTATAAGCAGTTGCCAAAACCACAGCACCTAATAAGAGAGGGATAGCACCTTCTTTTACTATAATCCATTCGGTAGGTAATTTCATCAATCCTACATCACCAGTAAGCACAACACTTGCAAGTCCTATAATAGAAATCATATTCCATTTTCGTCGCGATATTAAATCAAAAATACCATATACGATAGGAAATAATAATGCACCTACAAAAACCCATATATCTATATTTGAACAATCTAAACTAAATTTTTCTGCAATAGATCGCCCTTTTACTAGCAATAGGCTAGGAATAATTATATTACAACCGAGATTTAACCAAACGTTTTCTGTCTTATTTTTTTTCATTTAAAGATAAATTTAAAACAATAATATTTTTGTTGCCAGCAATTTTTTTCATCAATAAGTTCTCGCCCATTGATTGCAGCTTTGGTAAATCCTCATTTCGCAATACCACAGCCAAGCTATTTTTTCTCAAGAACTCATACAATGCATCAGATGTAGTCAATATTCTATGAGAATGAAGATGTTTTTCGCGTTGCCAACCAAATTGTTGTTCATCTGGTGGATTTCCTATAAAAAACAATGTTTTGTCTAGCCAGACTGGCAAGTCGTGAAAAGCTCCATAATTGAAAGCAATAGCTATATTTTCGACAGAAAGCTTTTTTATCTCAGTCGCTATTTTTTCTGAATTTATTTTTTGAGCCATTCCAGCATTTATATTAATAGATGCAGCAAATATACTTGCACCAATAAACGTACATATCCAAAAATGTCGCATTTTTGATTTTAAATAATATCTAAACGCCATAACAGATATACCTAACATCAATGTGCTAGAAATTATACAACCGTAAAATCCCACAATCAAAGTAGTATCATCTATGGGTTTATTTTTCAAAATACAATAAGCCACAACAATAGCAATAGATGCCACAATACCAACAATTATTATGGAGATTTGTTCAAACTTCATTTTTTTTGTTTCTATATTCTGCCATTCCTTAGAAAGCCAAGCTCCTACAACAAAAGCAAAAGCAGGATATATCACAGTTATATACGGAATTAACTTAGAACTAGACAATGAGAAAAATCCAACAACAAAAGCTATCCATACGCCCATAAATGATATGGGATTAAAGTGATTTGCATTACTAAATATTATCGATTTAATCGCTCTAGGAATCAATATAATCCAAGGAACAAACCCTACTGGAGCAATTACCCAAAAGAACCAAAATGGCTGAGATCGCATACTAGTAGATGAATCTAAATATCGCAAAAAATGTTCATGAATAAAATAGTACCAAAAAAAGCCTTGTCCAAATGAATCAGAAGTAAAGACCTTCAATCCAGACACAGTTGGGGGATTTGCTATCGAAACAGCAATATGCCATG
>JAGAOA010000185.1 GCA_017623955.1 Opitutales bacterium | reverse complement strand
TAATTCCATTTGGCATATTTTGGCTAGATAATAAAAGCGAGGCTATTGCAGTAGCTAATCTAGATATAAGTTTAGTGTTTGCGCTAGCTATTGGTTCGTTGGGTGTTTTTGGCGGAATTATGGCTGGTTGGTCTTCAAATAGTAAGTTACCATATATCGGTGCTATGCGTGCAGCTGCTCAAGTTGTTAGTTACGAGTTAGCTATGGGATTATCTGTATTGCCTGTTATTTTGATGGTTGCATCAAAAGGTGTAGATTCTCCAATGAGCCTTTTTGAGATTTCGAAAGTTCAGAGCGATAACTTTTGGTTCTGCTTTACACAGCCAATTTCAGCTTTGATTTTCTTAGTAGCTTTATTTGCTGAAACAAATCGCTTGCCTTTTGATATGGCAGAAAGTGAAACAGATATAGTAAGTGGATACCATACTGAATATGGAAGTTTTAAATTTGGTTTATTCTTTGTTGGCGAATATGGACATATAGTAGTGGGTTCTGCTATTTTCATTTCGCTATTCTTAGGCGGTTGGAATCCAATTCCTTGCGAAAGTTGGCCACAGAGTTGGGGTATATTTGCTTCTATTTTGTCGGTTGTTACTTTCCTTGTGAAAATTGCAATGATGATTTTCTTCTTTATTTGGATTCGTTGGACTCTTCCACGTTTTAGAAACGACCAAGTTATGAATTTAGGTTGGAAATGTTTGTTGCCTCTCGCGGTAGCTAACTTCGTATTTTATTTAATTTACACTTCAATAGGTTCAATTTTATGGCAATAGTTGTTGAAAGAAAACGCTTGAGTTTTTGGGAAAGGACGTATCTGCCCCAAATATTTTCAGGATTATATATAACAATAAAAAACTTTTTTTCGCCAAAGGTTACATTAGAGTATCCTGATCAGCGCCCAGTATTACCAATCGGGTACAGAGGAGCTCCGGTTTTAGTTACAGATGTAAATGGGCGACAAAAATGTGTATCGTGTCAGTTGTGCGAGTTTGTGTGTCCGTCGAAGGCAATCAAGGTAACACCTTCATCTATTCCAGAAGATAGTGATTATGCTTTCATTGAAAAAGGACCAAGTGAGTTTCAGATTGATATGTCGCGTTGTATTTTTTGTGGATATTGTCAAGAAGCATGTCCTGAACAGGCTATTGTAATGAGTACAGATTTTTCAATAAATGCGTACTCTAGAGCCGATTTAATCAGAAAGAAAGACTCTCTTTATAAAATAGGGGGCGTTGTTCCCGACAAAATTATGAAGTGGCAAAAAGTTAAAGAAAACTCTCAGAAAGGCAAATAATGGAAGATATTATTTATTATCTGTTTTGTGCAATGTGCATTGGCGGTGCATTAGGAGTTATCGTATTAAAAGACTTTATAAATACGGCAATGTCAATGTTGGTTTCAATGTTAGGTGTTGCGGGGTTGATGCTTTTAATGAATGCGTATTTCCCTGCATTTATTATGATTACTGTTTATGCAGGAGCCGTTATGGTTCTATTTGTGTTTGTGGTAATGTTAGTAGGCGATGAAAAAGAGTCTCGACACTGGGGGAAAAGTGTATCGCTAGTTGTATTATGGGTTGCATTGTGTGTTATGGTTGGCATATTTGCACCCGAGTTGGTGGAAAAGGCAAAAGAATTGCAAATTTCAAATATTAATAGTCTTTCAAAGGCTCAGAATTACGGGGTTTGTATGCTTACAAAGTTTATACTACCACTTCAGATAGTGGCCGTATTGCTTTTGGCTGCAATGATTGGTGTTATTGTGATTGCAAAGCCCCATGCTACAAAAAAAGTAAAATCTGACATGCTGTAAGGAGTTTTTATGGACGAATACTTATTAAAATTTTTAGTGCCAGAGTTGATGATATTAGAAACGGGTCTGTTGGGAGTGATGTTCAAACGTAATGTAATTACAATATTTATGAGCGTTGAAATGATGTTAGTTGCATCAATGTTAGTGTTTGTTGCATTTTCTTCGGCTGTGGGCGACATTAGTGGTGCAGTTTTTGCATTCTTTGTTATGGCTATTGCTGCGGCTGAAGTGGCTATTGGACTGGCTATAATAACAAAACTTTTCAAGGTTGAAAATACTGTTTCAACAAAAGAATTTCATTCTCTAGGAGATTAATTTTTATGGAAGCGTTAAATGCTATTTTGTTTCTTCCGTTGTTAAGTGCTCTCGTTATAGTTCTATTTTTTAGAACATCAAAGTGGGGTGGTGCAACGGTATCTGTAATATCGGCACTAGTTTGTGCTGTGTTTGCATTATACTTGCTATTTGGCAATTCTGTGATGATTAAAAGTTCGTACGAACTTTTCAGATTGGGCGATTTTTCTCTCAATATTGGTTTATTGTTAGATAGTATTGGTGCAAATATGATTTTTGTTGTTTGCATCGTAGGATTTTTAATCCACGTATTTAGTGTCGGGTATATGGATACAGACGATTCTAAAGGCCGTTTTTTTGCAGGGTTAAGTTTCTTTATGTTCTCAATGACTGGCATTGTTTTTGCATCAAACTTATTTATGATGTTTGTATTTTGGGAATTGGTTGGTTTTAGTTCTTATGCTCTAATTGCTCATTATGCAGATACACAGGCAGCACGAGAAGCATCTAAAAAGGCTTTCATTGTAAATCGTGTTGGTGACTTTGGTTTCTTATTGGGAATAATATTTTGCTGGTCCATTTTTGGTACAACAGATTTTATTGAATTGGCTCAGATAATGAGTGATAATAGTAAGGCATCTACATTGATGGGATTGCTAATTATGTGTGGCTTTATTGGCAAAAGTGCTCAGTTGCCATTGCAAGTTTGGTTGAGTGATGCGATGGCTGGACCAACTCCAGTTTCGGCATTAATTCACGCAGCAACAATGGTTGCAGCTGGTGTATTTATGATGGTACGTTTGGCCTCGATAAACTTCTTAACCGTTGACGTTTTGAATGTTGTTATGATTTTAGGTTCGTTGATGGCATTTATGGCAGGTCTATGGGCTTTGGGACAAAACGATATAAAGAAAATCTTGGCTTATTCTACTTTAGCTCATCTAGGTATGATGGGTGCGGCTATCGGTTTAGGTTACGGTTTAGCTATGTTCCACTTAACTACTCACGCATTTTTCAAGGCAACATTGTTTTTGGTTGCGGGTTCAATAATTCATGCTTGCCATCATGAACAGGATATTTTCAAAATGGGTGGATTATTTAAGCGTATGCCAGTAACATCAATAGTTGCACTGATTGCAACTCTTTCGATTATTGCTACGCCCATGTTTAGTGGCTATTTCAGTAAAGAATCAATTTTAACTACATCATTTGTCTATGCAATGCAGGATGGTAGCATTCTTCTTAAAACAGTATTTTGTTTGTTATTAGGAGCAGCGTTTATGACCCCAATTTATATGGGTAGATTGTTTTTCAATGTGTTTTTGGGGAAATCAAATTCTGAAAACGCTTTGCACGCTAAGGAAAGTTGTTTGTTTATGACAATTCCTCTTGCGATATTAGCAGTGTTATCGTTAGCAGGAGGGTGGTCGTATGTATACGATTTGAATTGGCTTGCTGGAAAGATGAATGGTTTAATTCCAACATCGGCTTGTACGTTTGTAGGTGATTTTATGAAGGAAAATATGAAATTGTTAGAAGGGGTTTCAAGTGTTCATACTTTTGAGTATGTGGCATTGGCAATCACAATAACAGGAGTTGTAATTTCGTATGTCATTTATGGAAAATGCAATGGAGGCGATACTATCCAAAAAACGTTGCCTTTTGTCTATAATGTATTGAATAAACATGGCTGGTTCGATGATTTTTATAATTGGTATGTTGTAAAAGTACAACAACGCATAGCTGTTTTTATGGCAACATTCGTAGATTTGTTTATTGTTGAACTTATGAGTGTACGCGGTATTGGTGTTGTGTGTGCTGTTATAGGACAAGGCTTTAAACGACTTCATGATTGTTCTGTAAATTCGCAAGTGAAGTGGTTTGTTTTTGGTGTAATCTTTGTATTTGTTTTAGTAATTTTTGCATAGGAGCTTGCAATGGAATACGTCTCAGAAATTTTATTAAACGTTACGGTTTATACACCGTTTATTTGCGCAGTAATTTTTGCTGTATTGTGGAAGTTTATCGGTGCAAAAATATCGTCTATGTTGACAGTGTTTGCATCAATTATATCTCTGTTGTGCGGACTTACAGTTTGTTGCAACTTTATGGAGCAAGGTGCCAATATGGCTGGCTTTTTATATAGCTACAAAGTTTGGATACTTCCAGAATTAGCATTGAGTGCTATTTCAATGCCTATGTTGGCTTTAGCGGTAATTGTAGGTTTTGCAGCTACGATATATTCAATGTCGTTAGATATAAAAAATGCAAAATTGTATTACTTTTTACTTTTAGTAATGCAAGGTGGCTTGTTTGGTGCGTTTACATCATCTAATTTATTGTGGATTTATATGTTCCACGAATTTGCACTCGTACCTACATTCATAGCAATGATTTTATGGGGAAGTGCAGGCAAACGTATTGCAGCAATGCAAATGGCTATCTATCTAACTCTAGGAGCATTGGTATCTTTGATTGGCATAATTGCTATATATGCTAGAGTGGGGGCTAGCGATTTTTCGTTGGCAGCCATTTCATCGGCTTTAGCTTCTCAACCAATCAGTAACGCTTGGCAAGAATCAATATTTGCAATGTTGTTATTTGGACTAGGAACATTGGTAAGTTTGTTCCCATTTTATACATGGGCTCCACGAACATACGCATGTGCACCAACTGCGTTTGCTATGCTACACGCTGGCGTACTAAAGAAATTCGGTCTGTTTGTTTTAATACAAGTGGCTGTTCCTATATTGCCATACGGATGTTATGAATGGTCGTCGATAATTGCAATATTGGCACTATTCAATGTCATTTACATTGGTATTGTAACAATGGCTCAACCTGATTTGAAGTTGATGGTTTCGTATTCGAGTGTAGCACATATGGGATTGTGTTTCTTGGGAATTGCAACTATGAGTGTATTGGGTGTCGGAGGAGCATTGCTTTTGATGTTTGGACACGGTTTGAGTGTTGCATTGATGCTTATGTTATCTAATATAATAGTAAACAGAACTAATCAGTGGAGTATGCTGAAAATGGGAGGATTATACAAACAAACTCCAATTTTGGCTGGGTTTTTTATCGCAGGTACAATGGCAAGTTTGGGATTGCCATTGTTCGCAAATTTCTGGGGCGAAGTAACTATTTTGACTTCATTATGGAATTTTTCGCCAACAGTTTGTGCATTGGCTACAACAGGTATAATAATATCAGCTATATATGGCTTGCGTGCTGTTGCTAGAGTATTTATGGGAGAACCTTCTGATGAACTTAAGTCGGAGATATCTTCTATATCTGATATTTCAAAAATCGAACGCATTGCAGCTATTGCGTTAGTTGTGGCATTAGTGTTCGTGGGTGTTTATCCTAAGTCGATTACAAAATCGGCAGATGTTTTGTTAAAATCGTTCCCAGCATATAATCAAGGAAAATAATATGGAAATTTCTTCATCTCTCGAATGTTTTTCATGGGCTTCATTAAAAATGGAAGCTACTCTTGTTATATTTGCAGTTGTTACATTGCTAGCGACTGCAACGCTACCAAAGAGCTTTAATAGATTTATTTCAATCTTTGCATTTTTGGGTATGTATATAGCTCTTGCTATAAACTTTGTATGTCCAATTAATTGTAATACTCAAGATGGATACATTGTATCAGCTGATGTGTTCGCAGTTAAGGATATTTTACCTATCAATAATGTGTTCGGTTGTCTGATTGTAATTTGTGCTATATTATCATCGCAGATGAGTTTTCACTTTTTCGATAAATTAGGTAAAGATGAGTATCGAAATGAATTCATATCTCTAATTATGATTTGTGCATCGGCATTGATTATCTTTGGGCGTTCAGAAAATTTGATGTTATCGTTTGTTGCATTGGAAACAGCAACGATATGTTTGTACATATTAGCGTCGTTCAATAAAGATTGTTCGTCTTCTTTAGAAGCTGGAGTAAAATATCTGATAATTGGCGGTGTTAGTGGAGCTATATTGCTTTTAGGTATGGCTTTTATCTATGGAGCAGGAAAATTAGTTGGTGTAGATTTTATGTACTTCGGCAATTTTTCGGAAGGATTACTTAATAATTTCTTCTTGATAGGTTTTATTTTAGTTTTAACGGGAATCTTTTTTAAGCTGGCGGCTTTCCCATTTCAGTTCTGGGCTCCTGATGTTTATCAAGGTTCGCCAACGCCTGCATCGGCTTTCTTTGCAGTAGCTTCGAAAATTGCTGGAATTGTCTTTTTGGCGAAGATTTTTGCTTGTTTAAAATTTGATTCTTCCGAACTAGTTGTTGCAAGAGAGAACATCTTTTTTGCTGTATCAGTAATAGCTGCGATGACCATTATAATTGGTAATTTTGGTGGAATAACTCAGATTAGAACAAAACGCTTAATGGCATTTTCGGGTATATCAAATGCTGGATATTTACTTGTATTGCTTGTATCAATATTGGTGCAACCTAAAAATTTGGAAACATTCGATTCTGTTTTATATTTTTATTTAGGAGCATACTTATTTGCAAATTATGCGTTGTTCTTTGCAATCAATCAATTTAATGGAAGTGATGAAAGTTTGCAATCGATGCAAGATTATAGAGGCTTGATGCAAAGAAATCCAGTTGTTGCATCTTCGTTGACGATATGTTTGGCATCGCTTGCGGGTATTCCTCCAACAGCGGGATTTTTTGGAAAAGTACTGATATTGATTTTGGCTTGGTATGCAGAATTGTACACACTTATTGCCATTATGATTTTAGGTAGTGCAGTTTCTATATACTACTATTTTGCGTGGATTCGTGCAATGCTTGAAAAGTCCGAAGGCAAAGAAACCGAATTTGTTTCGTCTGTAAGTTCTCGACAGACTATTGTTATGTTGGCTATTGCAGTAATTATAGTTTCGTTTGCGGTATTTCCATTAATCGGAATATAATTTATGTTGAACAGTTATTATAAATTATTTAAATTCAAGTTATATATGAAAAAGTTATTGTTGTTTTTTATAAGTTCATTTTTATTGGTTGGATGTGTTACATCTGAAAAAGATGAATTTTCACGTCAGATTAGAATTGAATCAAATCCAGCTGGGGCAACTGTGATAGTAGATGGCTTTAAATTGGGTAAAACTCCTATCGATATAGCAGTAGAATCTACCGAAAACGGATATTTTGTAAGAAAGACAACTATCACTTTAATACCTGTTGATTCAAAGCACTTTACTCAAGTTGAAACTTTTTCTGGTTTTAGACGTTCATCTGAATCAAATAGCGAAATTCCAGAAAAAATGGTATTCGATTTAACAAAAAATCCTGAAAAGGAGCGGACGGTTACTATTGAATAATAAATGTTTTCGAGTGGTTCTCTTGTATAAATAAAAAATAAAAATGTTACGTAGTGTTTTATCAGTAGTGTTGATTCCTTTTGTATGCGTTGTTGCTAATGCAAAAGATTTTATGTATTTGTTGGAATTCCCAGAAACTGCTAATATAGAAAAAATTGACGGAATTGGCGATATTCAAAAGAGGAATGATGCCAAAGCCTCCTTTGAATTAGGGGTATGTCAGTTGTTCGGCTTAGGAGGTATAGACAAAGACGAGCAATCGGCTGTGATGAATTTTGCAAAGGCTACATTCGAAGGTCTAAATGAGGCTAAATATGCGTTTGCGTTGTGTCAACTGTATGGTTGGGGGATAGAAAAAAACGTAAG
>JAGAOA010000184.1 GCA_017623955.1 Opitutales bacterium | reverse complement strand
GGTAGACATTTATGCATCGCCACGTGCTGTTAGAATTGAGGTAGACACAAAGAAGTTGTATAATTTAGGTTATACAATGTCGCAGTTGAAAAACGCATTAGCAGTATCGACAAATATGACAGGTACTGGTAATTTGCAAGGTCCTACATCTCAATTTGTGTTGTTTCCACAAACTCAGATTTCTAATGCTGAGGAATACGAAAATTTAGTAATTGGCTTCAAAGATGGCTCGCCAATTTATTTGCGTGATATTGCAAAGGCTTTGAATTCAATTCAAATGGATACTTTGAATTTCTCTATATATTCAAAGGGAGCAAATTTGGACGAATCGTACGCGGCTATCGCAATGGGAATAAGAAAACGTGCCGATAGCAATGCGGTCGCAACTGTTGCATCTATCAAAAAAATGATGAAGCGCTTTGAAACAGAATTGCCAGAATCTATAAAGATTTTGGAATTTTACGATCGCTCTCAATTGATTGTATCGAATATAGAGGATGTGAAAGAAACTTTATATATAGCATTTGTATTGGTTGTTTTTGTAATCTTTATGTTCTTAGGTAGGTTTAAAGATACTTTGATACCAACTGTAGCTTTGCCGTTTTCTATTTTGCTTACATTTATATTTATGTATGCGTTTGGGTTTTCGCTAAACAATTTGTCGCTAATGGGACTTACTATGGCAATCGGTTTTTTGGTTGATGACGCTATTGTTTTCCTTGAAAATACTGTTCGTAGAATGGAGGATTTTGGCGAAACTCCTAGAATTGCAACGTATAAGTCGGCAAAAGAAATTTCTTTTACAATTTTGAGTATGACGTTGTCGTTGGCGGCTGTGTTCATTCCGCTAGTATTTATGAGCGGTATTACAGGACGCGTTTTTAAAGAGTTTTCTGTAACAATTATAGTTGCTACATTGATGTCGGGTGTTGTCAGTTTAACCCTTACTCCGCTTATGTGTGCTAGGGTTATTAGCAAACGTTCTAAAAACTTTGAAGATAAAACAGTCATTGAAAAATGTGCGCATAAGTTAGAAAGTGCATTCCTAAAGATTTATAGTCCAAGTTTGAGTTGGATGTTGCGTCGTCATGTTTTGACTGCGATAATTATTGCTGTATGTGGTTATGGTATTTGGTTCTTCTTTTCACAATTACCTCAGATTTTTTTCCCAACTGGAGATAGTGGTTTTATTCAAGGTGTGTTTATTACAAATACAAAGTCATCTCCAAAAGAAGTTGGAATTGTTCAAAAAGAAGTTGAAGATATAATCAAGAATACTAATGGGGTTAAAAACTTTGTTCTGGTTTCTGGCGTATCCTCTTTTATAAATCAAAATATGGGGTTTGGTTTTGTTATTTTGGAAGATAAAAAACAACGTCCACCAATTGCAGATGTAGCAAATGCAATTAATCAACGTATAGCCCTAATGCCTGGAGTTATATCGGCGTTTTCGCCACAGCCAACTCTTGAAATTTCAACTGGGGCAACAAGTACTCAGCAAGGTAAGTATGCGTATGCTATGAGTTCGATGAATCAAGATGAATTGTATGTTGCTGCTAGTGCTATGATGGCAAAATTATCTTCTCGCAGGGCAGATTTGTTCTCTAATATTCAAAGTGATTTATATTTGGATAATCCACAAATTACATTAGTTCCATATCGCGACAAAGCCGCTATGATGGGGCTTTCGGTAAATAACTATTCTGATGTATTCAAAGATTCTTTTGCCAAGTTGTACTATTATCTTATAAAAAGTCCATTCCAACAATATTGGTCTATAATGGAAGCAGATTTTAAAAGTAGTTCATTTGAGGATAGTTTGTATAACTTAAATTTTCAACAGGATAGCGTGCTTACTGGGGGAACGCCTGTAAGAACACTGTCGGGTAGTGGAGTTGACGCAAATCCAGCGTATTCGTTGTCGAATTTAATTCCGTTTAGTTCTATTTCTACTACAAAACAAGTTCTTGCTCCTGTGGCGATAAATCACATTGATAATTTTCCATCGGTTACAATTTATTTTGACTTAAAAGATGGGGTAGCCATTGGTGATGTAGTAAACTGGGTAGAATCTATTGCACCAAGTATATTGCCAAGTAGTGTTAATGGTAGGTTTATTGGAGAAGCTGTAACATTCCGCGAAACTATGAATTCTCTAATGATGTTGATTGGTGTTGCGGTATTTGTAATGTATGTAATTTTAGGTATTCTTTACGAAAGCTATGTTCATCCATTAACAGTGTTGTCGGCGTTGCCTATTGCAGTCGTGGGGGGATTGGGTAGTTTGTGGTTGTTTGATATGGAATTATCTATTTATTCTGCAATAGGTATATTTATGCTTATGGGTATTGTTAAAAAGAATGGTATTATGATGATTGACTTTGCTATCATGAGGGAGCAATCGGG
>JAGAOA010000183.1 GCA_017623955.1 Opitutales bacterium | reverse complement strand
GGATCAAAGTCAGAACCGCCCTTACCACCGCCCATTGGCAATGTTGTAAGCGAGTTTTTAAATACTTGTTCAAAACCCAAGAACTTGAGGATACCTAAGTTCACTGATGGGTGGAAACGCAAACCGCCCTTGTATGGACCAATAGCACTATTGAACTGAACGCGGAAACCTTGATTTACATGGATTTCTCCTTTGTCGTCTGCCCATGGAACTTGAAAGAGAATTGTTCTTTCAGGAACTACCATTCTTTCGAGAACTTTATTTTTTTCATATATTGGATTTGCGTCAAGAACGCTACCCAATGAAGACAAAACTTCTTCGGCTGCCTGCAAAAATTCCTTCTCCCAAGGTTGTTTTGCAGAAAGTTCATTCATTACTTTTGCTACATAATTGTTCATTTTTTATCCTTTATTTGATTATTAATATAAAATATTAGTGCCATTGTTATTTATAAACAAAGAGCGTCAAGCGATTTAAGTACTTTTTTTTAAAAAACTACATTTTTGTACACTTAAGATTTTTATTTACAATGATTTTTTAATCTAGTATATGTCCAACTATATAGAATGTAAGTACTAGAGGATAATTTTATGAAAACAATTAAACTTTTATTATTAATTTTAAGTATTTTATTTTTGTTTGGTTGCTCATCAAAAAATCTTCCAACAAGCGTATCGGAAGAAAAAATGCAAGCAGTTTATGAGAAAATTAAAACTCCGTATAAGTATGGTATAGTTATTCGTCCACCTCAGAAAAAAATGCTTGTGGATAGCCCTAGCGTTTTCAAAAGTGGCGACAAATGGTACATGTACTACATTCTTCAAGATGGAGCTGGATATAGTACTCATATAGCCGAAAGCAAAGACCTATTAAACTGGAAATACAAAGGCGAAATTCTTAAACGCAAAAACAACAACGATTGGGATGGTCAACAATCGGCGGGTTACGCTACGTTACAAAATTATAATTGGAATGGAGATTGGTCGTTACAAAAATTTGACGGCAGATATTGGATGTCGTATTTAGGAGGCGCTTTGAAAGGCTATGAAACCGATCCACTATCAATAGGTATGGCTTGGAGCAACACACCAACATTTGCAACAGAATGGAACAGACTTCCCTACCCTATAATGACATCAAAAGACAATGATGCTAGATTTTTTGAAAAATTAACACTATATAAATCTAATATTATCAGAGACGAAGAAAACCTTACAGGCTATAAATTTGTAATGTTTTATAACGCTAAAACTACACACATGTACGAACGCATTGCAATGGCGGTATCGAATGATATGAAAAAATGGAAACGCTTTGGAGAGAATCCTATTATCGATGCTGGCAAAGGAATATCTGGAGATCCTCAAGTTGTAAAAATCGACGATATTTATGTTATGTTTTATTTCAATGCAGCTTGTAAAAATTATCCAAAGGGTGCATTCGATACTTTTGCATGTTCGTACAATCTAAAGAATTGGACAGACTGGAACGGAGAACCTTTAATAAAACCCACCGAAAAATATGATACTCCTTTTGCTCACAAACCATTTGTTGTAAGAAACAATGGTATAGTATATCACTTTTATTGTGCGGTAGGTAATGAAGGCAGAGTTATTGCGCTTGCTACATCAAAAGACTTGCGTAAAAAATAAAAATAGTCAAAATACCTTTTTATTGCAGATGATTCTGTAGCCTTATCAAAACTAAACTAAATTAAATATGTTAGCAAGACAACGTCAAAGAGTAATACTGAGCATGCTCGAAACTCAATCGAGTTTGCGTACAATAGAATTGGCAAAACACTTCGATGTTACCGATGAAACAATACGTCGTGACTTAGAATTTTTAGATGCAGAAAACAAGCTTATTCGCACTCATGGAGGAGCTTTGCGTATAGAAAAAAATGAAATCAATTTGCCAATGTTAAAACGTCTTCAAGAAAAGCGTGAACAAAAACAACAAATTGCACAAAAGGCACTAAAGTACATAAAAGAAGGTCAGACAATATTCCTCGATGCAAGTTCTACGGTATTAGCATTGGCTGAAGCATTGCCTGATATCGATATAACTGTGATAACAAATGGGCATGATTGCATTGTTCCAATTATGGAAAAATCTAAAATCAACTTGATTGTTACAGGTGGAAAGCTCGACAGATTTAGCCATAGTTATGGTGGTTTTATGACTTGGCAAGTTATAAAAAAGTTTTCGGTAGACAAAGCATTTTTCTCGTGCAATGGTGTAGATATAGAACGCGGTGCAAGTGAAGTTGCAGAATTTCACGCAGAATTTAAAGAAAATGTACTTCCGCTATGTAGTGAACGCATATTATTGTGTGATGCATCTAAATTAGGTGTTCGTAGTACTCGCTTCTTTGCTGGATTTGATGTTATTGATCGTATTATTACTGATGATGCAGCAGAAAAAACTTTCCTTGATAAACTAGAATCAATAGGCGTACTTGCGGAATAAAAAAAGTATGAAAAAAATAAATCGCAGAGAATTCATAAAAAACACTGCCCTTTTTAGTTCTATTATGGTTTTGCCATCTTGGGCAACCGCTAGAACTAAAGGGGCAAATGAGCGATTGCAAGTTGCAATTGTCGGTTGGGGCGGACAAGGTAAATCGAGTGTAAATGCGATGTTAAAAAGCCCAAATGCAGAAATTGTTGCACTATGTGATGTAGACGATTCGCGTGTAAAAAATTCTTATATGCGAAAAGGCGATAAGGAAAAATTTTTAGATAAACTAGAAAAAGTTGAAAAATTTAAAGATTATCGAGTCATGCTCGATAAAATGGATAAACAAATTGATGGCGTTTGTGTATGTACGCCTGATTTTTCACACTATCCTATCGCAGCTTGGTCCATTGCAAAAGGTAAACACGTTTTTTGCGAAAAACCTCTTACACGCACAATTTGGGAAGGTCGCGAACTTCGTCGCTTAGCAAAAGAAGCTGGCGTATACACTCAAATGGGAAATCAAGTTCATACTAATGATGCTTGGCGTACAATTAGAGAATGGTTCGATAGCGGTATAATGGGCTAAGTTCTAGACATATATGCTTGGACTGATAGAGACTTTGGCTTCAACACGCCACCAAAACCAACAAAAAAAATACCATCAACGTTAGACTACAATTTATGGTTAAACGTATCGCAATACGAACCATACAGTTCTGATATATTACCATTTAAATGGCGTGGACTGAGAAAATATGGAACAGGCTCAGCTGGAGACATGGGATGCCATTTCTTAGATAATCCATATTCGGCTTTTAACTTAGGAGCCCCTTTCAAAGTTATAGCTGATGCACTTCCTGCCAAAGATTTTAGTTGGCCAAAAGCATCATCTATCGATATGTTCTTCAAAAATAAATATGGGAAAAATGGAATTGTAAAATTGCATTGGTATGATGGATTGCGTCGTCCTAAAGCTATCGAACGTGTTTCAGATGAAGAATTAAACGACCCTAGGGCTAAAAATTGCATCTACATTGTAGGTACAAAACACACAATGACTTTCAATTATACTGGTCATGGTGTTCGTCTTACAAATAGAGAAGCTTTCATTGATTTGAAAAAATCGGGAAAAATTCCACCAAAAACAATTCCGCGTAATAAATTCCCATTCAATCCGCAAGGAGATTGGGCAAATGCATGTGTTGAAGGTAGAATGCCTGAATCTAATTTTGAGTACGCTTCTCCTTTCTCTGAAATTGTACTGTTAAATGCGCTAGCAAGTATCCACCCAGGAATTGAATTACAATACAATCCTGAAACAATGACTTTTACAAATTATCCAGAGGCTAACAAATATATTCGTTCTCTCTACGAGTATCGCAAAGAATTTTTACCTTCGACCGTAAATTTGTAAAAATATTTTAAAGTTAAAATAAAAAGGAGATTGTGTAATTAACAATCTCCTTTTTAGTAAATCGAATTTATGTTATTCTTATTTTATTGAAACTTTTAACAGCAACGGAAAGTGGTCTGAAAGCCACACTCCATCAATACATTCTGACATCACAGCGTACTTGTAAACTTCAACTGATTTTGAGATAAAAACCCAATCAATCCATCTCATAGGTGTAGCATCTCTTGAACTTGTGGGATAATTAACGACGCTCAAGCCTGTATAACCATAATTGTTTGTGAAATTTGGTCCATACAATTTAGTTTTACAAACTTTGCGTGCGTCTATCATAAAATCGCAATTCCATATTGGTTTCATACCATAGTGGTCTTCAGCCATATTGAAATCTCCAACGACAAAGAATGGTTTATCTCCCGCAATTTCTTTGATTTTTTGAATTATCAACTCTGCCGATTTTGCTTTTGTTTCATCGCCTATATGGTGAATATGCGTACTGAAGAAATAAAATTCTTTGCCTGTTTTTTTATCTTTAAAATTACCCCAGTTGCAGTTGCGTGGATATGCTGCTCCAAAACCTTTGACTGGTTTATCTGGAGTTTCTGACAACCAAAAAACACCTTTTTGCAGAAGCTCAAATCGCGATGTTCTATATATAATTATGTTGTTTGCACTCGATTTAGGAGTATCGTATCTTTCGGGTTGTGTAGGACTACCAAAGTAAGCAAACTCTGGTTGCATTTTTTTGAAATATTCAACTTGCGGTTTTTGCAATTCTTGAGTTCCACAAATATCGACATCGTTATATTCCAAAAAAGCTTGAATCAATGGAGCACGCTTTTCCCACGTTTGTGAACCATCTAAGACTGTCTTTTTAACTCCACGTTTATCATCTTTTCGCTTGAGAAATTTGCCGTCATTTTCCAATTTATAACGCATATTGAATTGGCAAACTACAAACTTATTATTCTCGCATACGGTGGTATTTGTACTACCAAAAGCGAACAGTGAACATAAAACAGCTATTACATTGAATGATAATATTTTTTTCATAATTAATTACTTTATTGAAACTTTTAACAGCAACGGAAAGTGGTCTGAAAGCCACACTCCATCAATACATTCTGACATAACAGCGTACTTGTAAACTTCAACAGACTTCGATACAAGCACCCAGTCAATCCATCTCATAGGGCTTG
>JAGAOA010000182.1 GCA_017623955.1 Opitutales bacterium | reverse complement strand
TACTTTTTCCTTTAGTGGTTGCACTTCGCCTCTATCAAGCTGATATTTACGATAGGCTTTTGCCATGCCAGAGTAGTCGGCATCGTCGCCTTCAAGCTCTACAAAATCAACTATTATGTCTTCGTATGGGGCGTGTTCGATAGCCGATATATTGAAGCGTGGAAAAATCTCGTATTTGCCGTCTTTAGCTTGTACAACTGTTGTGTATTCAAGCTCCATGCTCTTGACGATTCCAACTACGCACGAATCGGATTTTTTCATACCGAACATTTTTATTGGATTGCGTGATGTTTCGGTTCCGTTGTTTTTCGTGAAATATCCAAGCGTGCCATGTGGCATGATGTAATAACCACTTTCGCCCTTGTTTGCAGATGTTTCTGGCAAAACAATCTCTATATTTTTGACTTCTGTATTTATATTATCTTTCGGAATATGTACACGCCATGTTCTATTACCCATATCTTTGAGGGGAACTTCTTTGATGAATGTTCGGTTATCGGGTAGATTTGTTCTGATTGTTGCAGTTGTTAGGGCGAATGTCGATATAGTTGCTAATGTTAACAGCGAAAGTGCAAAAAGTTTTTTCATGATTTATCCTCCCTTATATATTAAGACAAAAATAGCGTGCATAAATATACGCACGCCATAAGTTTAAATTTATTTCAAAATTTGCATTAACTCTATTGGTAAACCGTCTTCAATAATGAATGCTGCTTTGACATTTGGCAAAGGTTCAAACGGTGGAATTATAATTTCGGCATCTTTGAGTTCTGCTTCAATATCTTCAACGCAATAAGCTATATGCGTAGATGTCTTTACTATTTCAGGCATCTGACATTCTGGTTCAAAAAACAAAAACTCAATGTTGTTTTTTGAATCGGCTGGGTCCGTGATATACAACTTAGCATCGGCAAGATACGTTGCTTTTGCTGGTTTTTCTTTAACTGGTATTCCTATATGTGCAAGAGTTCTCATAGAATTTGGACTATGACATTTACAATTTCCTGTTTCAAGAAAAAAATGAAATTTTAAAAGTAAAAAAATATTGTTTGCGTAAAAGATTTTTTTGTTGACTTTTAAAGCATTGTTTTAAATATTAAACAAAAAGAGCTTTTACAATGCTCATATAATTTTCACAAAAACCGCAAATATAAAATAGTACTATTATGAAAATGAAGAAGTTTATTAATGCTCCAGAGAATCTTACTGTCGAACTACTTGAAGGCTTAGTAGCAGCATATCCAAAAACATTGAAGCTTGAAGGCAAGATTGTTGTAAGAGCTCAGCCAAAGGACAAAAATAAAGTTGCAATTATTACATTGGGTGGAGCTGGACACGAACCAGCTTTGAGCGGTTTTGTAGGTTATGGTATGCTCGATGCGAGTGTTGTAGGCGATATCTTTGCAGCTCCCAATGCAATGACTCTACTTGAAGGCTTGCGCAAATTTAAAGATTACGCTGGTATATTATTAGTTGTTTTAAATCACGCAGGCGATGTAATGAGTGCAAATATGGCTCTGAAAATGGCAGCTCGCGAAAATATCAATGTAAAAAGTATCCTTGTAGCAGAAGATATTAGTGCGGGACTAGATTCTGATGTGAAAAATCGTCGTGGTTTAGCTGGTTGTATTCCGCTCATTAAGGTTGCAGGTACGGCAGCTGA
>JAGAOA010000181.1 GCA_017623955.1 Opitutales bacterium | reverse complement strand
TCTAAAAAATACAAATGAATACCAATTTACTATAACAGCACAACCTATTGCAGAAATAAAATACATATATGCAATAAATTTTAGGCACTCTAATCTGCCAAATTTTTCCGCAGGTTTGCCACAAAACAATGCACCAATCAGCGTTCCAATAATTGCCGATGCCATTGTGAAACCATGCATAAAGCCACTTAATTGATAAACTTCTTTTATACTCTTTTCAGCTCCAGAGATAACAACTGTATCGAAGCCAAATAGAAAGCCTCCTAACGATGCCACAAAGGCAATCCAAAACATATATTTTTTTATAGTATTTTTTTTCATAAATATCCTTAAATATTATTCAACACCAAATTCAATTCTATTGATTATGTGATCTTGATAACATTCATCAAGCTCAACAAAATATCCGCTCCATCCCCAAACTCGAACAATTAAATTCTGATAGTTTTCTGGATGAACTTTAGCATCTAAGAGTTTTCGTTTGCTTATTGTGTTAAGTTGTAATTGATGTCCGCCCAAAATAACAAATGTACGAACTAACATTGCAA
Organism: Opitutales bacterium; assembly: GCA_017623955.1. Next base: position 8,267 of record JAGAOA010000181.1, on the reverse strand, counting down.
GTTTTTTCACAGATTCATCATTACGAAACAAAGATTCGTCAAACTCTAAAGTTAAAGGACCTCCATTTGCAACCCGCACCAAATCTGGCTTTGAAAATGATTTAATTACAGAAATTGGACCCTTTTGTTTCATAAAAAGACTGGGCGAATAATTTGCAGGAAGCACATCGCCTTTATGACGACCATCAGGAGTTGCATTCAAGTCTTTACCATGCCAAACGTAATACATTGCGGTACCTGTACCTGCTCGATATATTCCACCTCGCTCATTTTTTATACCATCAAGTGCATCAGCAAAAGAATTTAACAAACGCGTTGCAAGAGAATCTACAAAATCATCGTCTTGTCCCATCTTAGGAGCATTGCGAAGTTTTTCAAAAAGTTCTTGAGAGTTGGTAAAATTATTTTTTAAAGCGTTTATTAAAATGTTTGGCGATATTGTTTTTTCATCGAAACAAAACTTTTTTATATTTGCTAATGAATCAGCCGCTGTTGCAAGCCCTGTGCCATGAACACCATAATTGTTATATTTCATTCCTGCGGAAATATCAACTTTACGTTCTATTGCTCTATCGGATAAAATCGACATTATAGGAGATGGTTTCATATAGAGATTCTTATGGCGTTCGACCATAGCTAAACAACGTCGGGTTATTTCCGCTTCCACTAGCGTATAAAAGTCTTCAAAACTATTGCACTTACTGAGAGTTTCTAAATTGACACATACGCAATCGATAAACGAAAGCGCATCGATGTTGGGTATGTCTAAACCACATTTTGGAATTATAAACTCCCAACAAGCTGCAACTACATATTCGTGAGCATCACATTCTGAATACCCCCAACGCTTTAGGGCTGGAATTACAATGTCATCGTTACTATATTGTGGAAAACCTAAACCTATTTTTGTAAGTTGTGATCCCTTTTCGTAAACATCTAAAGGCGTGTTTGAATCGACGCGGATATTTATTTTAGGATCTATAAGCTCTAATTCGTAACTTGCTCGCAATGCCATTTCTGAAATATCATTGAACAGATATTCTCCGTTTATAGAACGTCCGCCTAAAACTAAACTCTGTCCGTTATCACCTTGTTGCATTCCAATGTACAAATCACTATCCTTATTACACGAAAGAAAAAACTCTTCTAGCAAATGGAAAGCTTCATCCTTTGATAAACCTTGCTCTATATCGGATTGATAAAACGAAAAAAGATATTGGTCAAGCCTACCCAAAGTATTATGATAACTGCCAGATGCCCATACACAAAAGTGTAAAATTCGTAAAAGTTGAACAGCTTGACGAAAATTTTTTGCACCTTTATTTCGTACTGCACGCAAGGTTTCAGCTATATCGTTTTTACCTTGTCTTTCAGCTTCATCAGCATATCTATCAATCAATCTTTGTATGGCTTCTATACTATCAATTACTGATGTTAGAAAAATAGTTTCGGTATAATTTGCATCTTTTAATAAAGACTTAGCTAAGTCTTTACGAGCTTCTAATCCTTCGTTGAGAACACGCTCGTAATCAGCAGAAATATTGAAAACTTCACCTTTTTCCGCAATAAAATGATTCGACGCTATGTCCTGCCACTCATCTTTTGTATAATAATCGGGAATTGATTTTATAGTTCTTGTAAAAACTATTTTTTCATTTGGTAAAATGAGTGGAATTTCTGCATCTAAAATAGCAGAAAACATCTTGGCGGAACGTTCTTGTGCAGACAACCCTTGTTTTGAAAATTTATCTGCGAGCGAACATAACCCTAAATCCATCGGATCGCGACGATAGATATGATGTTGCTTATCTATTACTATATATTTTTTTAAGGCTTTTATAGACTCGTTCATAATACTATAAATGGTATATTATATTTTGAAAATTCATCATGTACTGCCGGAGTTTTTTTAGTATCAAAATCTGGATTGTAATCTCTTCCCAACCATGCATATTTTGCACCAGCTGATGTATTATATGTTAAAAGTTCAACTCTCAATAGTTTTTTTGAACCTTTTAAAAGTTCGGCAACGGCTCGCATATTTTCAACGGAATCGTTTACGTCTGCTATCAAAGGTATTCGCACAATAAATTCGGTTTGGTGTGTACATAAATATTTTATGTTTTGTAAAATTTGTACGTTATCAACACCAGTATATTTTTTGTGTATAGAATTATCGATAACTTTACAATCTACTAACATAAAATCAGCAAGTTCTACCGCTTTTATAAAGACTTCAGATGCTACAAAAGCACTTGTCTCGATAGCAAGATGCACTCGACCTTTCAATAATCGCATAGTTTCAAAAAGAAAATCTGGTTGAGACAAAGGTTCACCTCCTGTAAAAGTAACACCACCATCATTGAGTGAAAAAATTTTCTCGTTGCGTAAAAGCTCTTTAGCTAAATCGGAACTCGAAAGAGTTATTCCACTCAAAATGCGTCCAGACTTTTTTTCTAACCATTGAGGCTGAAATTGTTGTCCTTCTGGATTATGACACCACTGACATCGCAACGGACAACCTTTGAAAAATACGGTTGTACGTATTCCAGGCCCATCGTTTATGGCAAATTCTTCTATACTGAAAATTGTTCCCAACATACTCTATTACTTGCGAACAGAAAAAACATAACGACATGTATGTGTATACGTTTCTCCTTTACGCAACAATGTTGAAGGGAAATCAGGACGATTTGGAGTATCTGGATAATGTTGTGTTTCCAATGCTAATGAGGCTCGCTTATTATAAACTGCACCCCACTTACCAGGAGTTCCACGGAAAAAGTTACCACCGTAAAATTGCATTGCTGGTTCGGTTGTATAAACACTCAACACACGTCCACTCTGAGGTTCATATACTTCGGCAGCAAATTCTAATGTATCAATAGAAGTTTTATTTAATATCCAATTATGGTCGTAACCATTACCACGTTTGAGTTGGATGAAATCATCATCAACTCTATCGCCTATAACTGTTGGATTGCGAAAATCTAAAGGAGTTCCTTCTACTGAAGCCGGTTCTCCTTCAGGAATTAAAGTATCATCAATTGGTGTATATTTATCGGCGTTGATTTTCATAATATGATCATTAATATCGCCAACGCCTGCTCCATGCAAATTAAAGAATGAATGATGCGTAAGATTTACATGTGTATCGCCATCTGATGTAGCTGTATAAGTTATATCAAATTCATTTGCATCATTGAGTGAATAAACCATATCAACAGTCAATTCTGCAGGAAAACCCTCATCTCCATCGGGGGAAATTAAACGCAAATGAAGTTTTGTTTCATTAGCTTCAATTACATCCCATACCTTCATATCAAAACCATTAAAACCTCCATGCAAAGAATTTTTACCATCGTTTTTAGGCAATTTATATTCTTTTCCATTTAAGGTAAATTTTGAATTTGCAATTCTATTTCCGTAACGCCCAATAGTTGCACCCAAAAAACGTTCATCTTTAAAGTTTACGTACTCATCAAGCGTTTCTTTGCCTAAGACAATATCGACAAACTCGCCATTCTTATCGGGAGTAAAAAGCTCTACAACTCTACCGCCGAAATTTGTAACAGACATTTCAATGCCGTTATTATTTTTGAGAATGTACAACCCAACTTTCTTACCATCTACTACAGCATAAAAATCGGCTGGATTTATTTTTGAGAATGATGTTTTCATAATTACAGGGATAAAAAATTACACTAGTTGTATATTTAAACTTTCCCCATAAAAATGCAAACTTAAATTACCAAAAATAATCTATGTTTTACAAAAGAAAAAACGAACCTAGCCCCAAGAAAATAAAAAATCCACCAGAATCGGTTACACTTGTTGCAAAAACAGATGAACCACTGGCTGGGTCGAAACCATACTTTTTCAACGTAAATGGAATGAAACTACCCATAAAACCTCCAAGCGACATATTCATTACCATTGATATCCATACAATTAATGCAAAATCTAATCGAGCTGTTGAAATAACAGCAATAACTGCTCCCAAAGCTCCAATTATAACACCATTATAAAATCCTTTACATGCTTCACGAATACAAATTCTACCTCTATCAAAAACTTCAACTTCGCCCAATGCCAACGAACGAACAGTAATAGCTAGTGTTTGAGCGCCCGTATTACCTCCTATACCAGCAATAATAGGCATAAAGGCTGCTAGCAATGGAAGCATTTTTATACTATCGTCGAAAAATCCTACAACTGCTGCGGCAACAAAGGCTGTTATCAAATTTACAAGAAGCCATGGAATGCGCTGACGCATACTTATATTGATAGGGTCAAACAAACCTTCATCGGCACCAGCACCAGCAAGTTTTTGCATATCTTCGGTACCTTCTTCTATCATGATATCGATAACGTCGTCGTGTGTTATAATACCCAAAAGTTCACCGTTATCGCCAACAACTGGCAATGTATGATAATTTGTATCTGCCATTATATGAGCTACAACCTCTTTATCCATATTGGGTGAAAGCAAACCAATGAGGTTTTTCGACATCACATTATTTATGCAGGCTCCCTTTGGAGCCAACAAAAGAGCTCGCAACGATAACACACCTTCAAGCACATCGTCTTCATCGAGTACATACAAATAATATATGGCTTCATACTCATCTCGCATTTGACGCACTGCCGAAATGGCATCTTCTATCGTCATTCCGCAACGCAATATCGCAACATGAGGATTCATTATAGCCCCTGCTGTATCGGCAGGATATTCCAACAATTCACGAATGTCCTCTGACGATTCAGGATTAGCTCGTTCCATTCCCTTAAGAAGACGATCTTTATCTTCTTCTTCCAGCTCTCTAACGATATCGGCAGCATCGTCTGGTTCCATTTCATTAAGAACGGAAACTGCACGAAACTCACGCATTTCTGAAACAAGTTCAGCCGAAACTTCTGGATCCATCTCTGAAACAATTTCAGAAACTTTTTCAGGATCAAACCGACGCAAAACTTCACGCTGTCTATCTACATCAATACGCTCTAGAAACAATGCTATTGTTCGTGGATTTGTCTCGGCTAGAGTCGAACTATCAATAAGATTTAACTCATTGTTAGAAGCAAACGTTACCAAATCGTGCAGAGAATATCCCTGTTCTATTGGCAATTCTATATTGTTGTCTTCGTTGTCCGACATACACGTGATAATAACACTCCTATTTATCTACATTGGTATCAAAAATTCAAGTTTTTTTTACCTTGAATTTAAACTTATTTCTAAAATACCTACTTTTTATATGATAAATAGACTTTAATCAATACAGATTTTTGATAATCAACAACATCTTAAGCACTCAATTTTTATAACTAACATTTACGTTTTTTTTAAATTTTTGCTTGCAAAATTCAGAGATAGATAGAGTATTATAAGTAAGTCTGGAAGATATTTTATTCCCCATTCTTCTACAAATTTAACTATAAACCAAAAATTGATAAAAATATGAAAAAACAAATAAAAAGAGGTTTTACTCTCGTTGAATTGTTGATTGTTATAGCTATTATCGGTGTTCTTGCTGCACTGATATTCCCAAACCTTACTGGCGTTTTGGGCGCAGGTAACAAAGTTAAAGCTATGAACAATGCTCGTAACATAGCCAATACTTGGTTGTCTTACGCAAAAACTGGAACGCGCACTCGTACAGTTGTAGCAAAAGATATTCACTCTTGGGCAGCTGTATTGGCTGAAAAACAAAGTCTAAATGAACCTAGCATTTGGATTCTTGACTTCGACTTGCCTGTTATTGAAAAAATATCAGAAGGCGTTGCAATGCCCGTTGCAGTATCAAACAAAATTGGTCAAACTTGGAAAATCAATCCTGAATTTAAGGCTTTCCCAATCAGCTGGGAAGTTGCTAACAGAACTGACCCAAATGCACCTACAAAAACTCCATTAGTATGGTCGCGTGGATTGAAAAGCAACGGCTCATGGGACGAAGAAACTGGCGTATTTAAACAAGACGGTGGTTACATTGCTTTCGTTGACGCTCACGTTGAATGGTTCGCAAGTCTTAAAGATGAACAAACAGGACAAGGTGTTCTCAACGCATATAATAAGACAAGCCGTACATACAATATCGCACAAGCAATCCGTGGTGGAAGTGCTAATATCCTAAAATCAAAGCTTGTTGGCGAAGATTCGGACATTGAATAATAAAGACTAGATAATTTGTTTCTAAATAAAAAGCATTCTCAAACGAGAATGCTTTTTATTTTTTACAAAAGCTTTTTAGCTCTTGAAGTTAGATATCAACTTCTCTATCTCTGCAAGCTTCGATATATTTTCTTCTAGTTGTTTCTTTGCTCCATCTATGACATTTTGTGGAGCTTTTGATGTAAAGGCTTCGTTTGATAATCGTGCTTGTGCCGACTTTATTGCACCTTCTAATTTTGCTTTATCTTTCTCTAAACGTTTTATTTCTGCTTCTACATCAACTGCACCTTTTACATCAACATAGATTGAACCAAGCTCAGAAAGTATTGCAGGAGCATCGGGTTGAACATCAATTACATTGATTTCAATAGCACCTGATAACTTCTTAAGTTTATCTACATTTGCTTTGAACAACTTTGTTGCACTTTCATCGGAAGGTAACAACATCAGTATAGCATCGCGTTTAGTTGCCATATTGCACTGAGCTTTTAGAGCTCTAGCTTTAGAAACAAAATCTTTTAACTTTTCTGTTTCAGCTACGGCTGTTTCATTTATGTTTAGACCAAGCTCTGCCAATTTATCAGCAAATTCTGGAAGTTCATTCTGAATAAAATCGCCTTCTTTTCCAAAATTCATACTATGCCAAAGTTCCTCGGTAATAAATGGCATAAATGGATGTAGCAACAACAACATTTGACGTATACACAAATCTTGTACTGCCAAAACTGTTGCCTTTGCAGATTCATCTGCCATACGCGATTTAGAAACTTCAAGATACCAACCACAGAAATCATTCCAGAAGAATGAATACAAGTTCTGTGTAATACTATTAAATTGATAAATTGCGTAATCTTTCTTTACAAGTTCTGCTACTTTTATAAGACTTGCAATAATAGCGTGATCGTCAGCATCAAGCTCAGATGCATCTATACGAGAAACTATCTCTTCGATAGAAGCATTCTTAGTCATCTCTGACGACATTTGACGGAAACGACAAGCATTCCAAAGTTTATTACAGAAATTTCTGCCAATCTCTACACGCTCTTCGCTAAATAAAATATCTTGTCCTTGTGGAGCACAATTCATAACGCCAAAACGCAAACCATCAGCACCATAACGAGCTATGATATCGAGAGGGTCAGGCGAATTACCCAAACTTTTCGACATTTTACGACCGAGCATATCACGAATAATACCCGTAAAATAAACATTGCGGAATGGAATTTTTTCAGGCATTGAATCTGGCAGGAATTCAAGACCTGCCATAATCATACGCGCTACCCAGAAGAATATGATATCTGGACCTGTAACCAAATCGCTAGTAGGATAAAAATACGACATTGCCTTCTGCTTTTCAGCATCGCTATTTGGCCACCCCATTGTACCAAAGGGCCAAATCCACGAACTTGCCCACGTATCAAGAGAGTCTTCATCTTGCACCCAATTTTCAGGATCGCTTGGACCTTCTACACTTACATGTACATGTTCTGGATTATTAATGTCATGATTTTCAATCCCCTTCTTGTACCAAACAGGGATACGATGTCCCCACCAAATTTGACGACTAATACACCAATCCCGAATATTCTCAAGCCAATGCGTATATGTTTTTTCCCAACGTCTTGGCCAAAATTTAATTGCACCTGATTCAACCGCTACCTTTGCTTCGGCTACCTTTGGATAACGCATAAACCATTGGTCCGACAAACGAGGCTCTATTGGTTGCCCACCACGTTCTGAAAAACCTACATTATTTTCATAATCTTCAACTGCAATTAACTGTCCCATTTGACGAAGTTTTTCTACCGCCTTATCGCGAGCAACAAAACGATCAAGACCACAGAAATCCTCACCAGCAAGCTCGTTCATAGTTGCATCTGCGTTCATAACTTCGATTATTGGCAAATTATGACGTTGTGCCAACTCGAAGTCAGCTGGGTCATGGGCTGGAGTTACCTTTAATACTCCTGTACCAAACTTCATATCGACATATTCATCACCGATAATTGTAATTTCAGCCTTTGGGAATGGACGCCAAATCTTTTTGCCAACTAAATGTGCATAACGAGCATCTTTAGGATTTACTGCTACGGCG